>NZ_WANV01000030.1 GCF_015521605.1 Thermococcus sp. | reverse complement strand
GACGTTATCGAGCCCCACGTAGGGAAGATACTCCCAAAGGCCATTGAACTGACCAAAAACAGGAACCCCTACGTAAAAGAAAATGCCATGATCCTATCCTACGAAATCGCTCGCAGATTTCCTGGCAAAGTATTGGACCTCAAGGATACCATAGTCAACGACCTTATAAACGAACTGAGGGAAGGAGACAAGAACACCAAGGGATTCGCGCTGATGCTTCTGGGGGAGATGGGCGCAGTCGAGGCCAAGGAGTACATTGAAGAGCTTGTCAGCATTGAAGATAAGGTTATACTCCCATTCGAAGGCAAGAAGTGGGTTCCCCTTGGAGAGATAGCAAAAGAGACTCTCGAAAAACTTTCGTGATTTGGAATTCCTTTTATTTATTTTAGCTTTCGTTCAAGTTTTTACAAAAAGTTAATAAAGAAGTTCGATCTCAAGAACCTGTGGTGATATCATGATAGCAGAACTGCTGTTCCTGTTTTTCCTGTTCTTGGCCGTATTACTGGTGGTCAAGGTTGGGCTCAGAATAATCCGATACCTTGTGGGCAATGCAATAGTCGGCCTGATAATTCTGTGGTTCACGAACTGGATTGGCCTCTCGAATGTACCGTTAACTGCGTTAAACGTCCTGGTGGTGGCAATAGGCGGCATTCTGGGCGTGATAGCCCTCATAGTAATATCCTGGTTTTAACCCACATTTCCTAAACTTTTATAAATTCCTCACTTTTTCTTCGTGCGGGAGAGGATTCTTGGGGAGTGATGATCATGTCTCACAAGTCAGCTGAAATGTATGAGTTGAAGAAGAAGGTTGATGAGCTGAAGAGCTATCGAGGTCGTGCTACTGAGCTGGTTAGTTTGTACATTCCAGCCGGCTATGACATAAACAAGGTAATGCAGCAGCTCAGGGAGGAGTACGGAACTGCCCAGAACATAAAATCCAAGTCAACCAGAAAGAACGTCCTTGGGGCCCTTGAAAGAGCCATGCAGCACCTCAAGCTCTATCGCAAGACCCCTGAGAACGGCCTTGCCCTCTTCGTCGGCAACGTTAGTGAACAGGAGGGTGTCAGCGATATAAAACTCTGGGCCATCGTTCCACCGGAGCCGCTAAAGGTCAGGCTGTATCGATGTGACCAGACGTTTGTGACGGAGCCCCTTGAGGAAATGCTCCGTGTCAAGGACGCATACGGCCTCATAACCGTTGAGAAAAACGAGGCAACGATAGGCCTCCTCCGCGGAAAGCGCATTGACGTCATTGATGAGCTGACCTCCAACGTCCCCGGAAAGACCCGCGCAGGAGGCCAGTCCGCGAGGCGTTACGAGAGGATCCGCGAGCAGGAGACCCACGAGTTCATGAAGCGCATAGGCGAACACGCCAACAAAGCGTTCCTCCCCCTCCTTGAGAAGGGAGAGCTCAGGGGCATAATCATCGGTGGGCCCGGACCAACCAAGGAGGAGTTCGTTGATGGTGACTACCTCCACCACGAGCTGAGGAAGAAGGTAATCGGCGTCGTGGACATAAGCTATCACGGCGAGTACGGACTCAGGGAGCTCGTAGAGAAGGCCAGTGACATACTCAGAGACCACGAAGCCGTCAAGGAGAGGCACCTTATACAGAACTTCTTCAGGCATCTCGTCAAGGACACTGGGATGATAACCTACGGTGAAAAGGAGGTCAGAAAAGCCCTTGAGCTCGGCGCCGTTGACACGCTCCTGATAAGCGAGGGATACGATAAGGTCAGGGTCAGGGCAAAATGCAACAACTGCGGCTGGCAGGAAGAGAAGACCATGAGCGAGCAGGAGTTCCACGTGTACAAGAAGAAGCTCACCCACTGTCCAAAGTGCGGCAGCCAGAACATAAACTTTGAAAAGTGGGATGTGGCGGAGGAGTTCATAAAAATGGCGGAAGAGAGCGGCTCTGATGTGGAGATAATCTCCCTCGACACGGACGAAGGCCAGCAGTTCTACAAGGCCTTCGGCGGTCTCGGAGCCTTCCTCAGGTACAAGATTCAATGAACTCAACCCAGCACCTCGGCGAGCAGTTTTCTTATCCCCTCCTTTACCTCCTCCCCGTCCATCATGTAGGGAGGCCTCAGGACGGGCTTTATCGAGAATCCCCTGAGCGACATTGCGAGCTTTATCGCCGAGCCGAAGGATGACGCGATGTCGTAGACCCTCGACAGCTTTGCCAGTCTTCTCGCGTGCTCGAAGGCTTCTTCAAACCGCCTTTCCTGGAATGCCTTGTAAAGAGCCAGATGAACCTCCGGGGCAAAGTTGGCGCAGGCCATTATGCCCCCGTCCCCTCCAAGGATCAGCGTGTTCAGGAAGTGCTGATCGAGGCCGGTGAACACCATAAAGTCCATCCTCTCCCCCTTGACGTCCAGAATTACGTCCCTGATGTGGTTCACGCTGTCTATCGTCTCCTTTACGCCGGCGATGTTCGAGTACTCCACGGCGAGGCGTTTGATGAGGGAAACGCTGAGGGGATTGGCGCAGGAGGGTATGTTGTAGAGTATGATGGGAATATCCGTTTTCTCGGCTATCATCGAATAGTGCCTGAACAATGCGTCATCGTTGAGGGGACAGTAGTACGGCGGGGCTATGACAACGTAATCCGCCCCGATATCCTGGGCGTGCTTCGTAAGCTCAATGACCTCAAAGGTGTCGGAGGACGCGGTGCCGACGAGGTAGAATGTCGATTTGACGAATTCCCTGCCTCTCTCAGCCAGAAACTTCCTCTCCTCGACACTGAGGCTAGTGAACTCCCCCGTTGTTGCGTTTATGAATATTCCATGAACACCGACAGTCTGGAGAAACTCAAGATGCTCCTCAAGGGCTGGAACGTCGATGGAGTAATCCTCGTTGAAAGGCGTTACAAGGGGCACTATAACACCACGCATGGAACCACCGAGAGGTTTTGGGATAGGGGGTATTTTAGGGTTCCGGGAGTTTTAGGAAATAGGGAAGAATATAGAATGGAGTTTAAAACGCCGGATCACATCCTATCCGGCGCTTCTATACCGAGCAGTTCGAGAGCATTCCTGAGAACCTGCTTTACCGCAAGCACGAGTAGCAGCCTCTCCTCCACTATGCCCTCTTCAGCCTTGAGCACCGGATGGTCCATGTAGAACTTGTTGAAAAGCGAAGCGAGCTCGTTGGCGTACCATGGAATCAGATGGGGCTTGACGTCCCTGCCGGCCTGCTCCACAATCTCCGGGAACTTTGCGAGGAGCTTCACCAGTTCTTTTTCCCTGTAGGTGAGCCGTGAAAAGTCCGCCCTCTCAAGGAGCGCCTCCGGGGCTGTCTCTATGCCCCTCTCGCCGGCCTTCCTGAGGATTGAGGCACAGCGCGCGTGGGCGTACTGGACGTACGGAGCGCTCTCCCCCTCAAAGTTGAGGACATCCTCCCACCGGAAGGTTATTATCTTGTCCGGGCTGTACTTGACGAGGTTAAAGCGAACCGCTCCAACGCCAACGGCCTCTGCTATTCTCTCCTTCTCCTCCTCGCCTAAGCGGGGGTTCTTCTCCTCCACCAGCTCCCTCGCCCTCTGGACGGCCTCACTGAGAACCTCATCAACCGTGAAGCCGACCCAGGTTCCCTTCCTGCCCGAGAACTTGCCCTCGGGCCTCACTACGTGCTCGTAAGCGAGGTGGTGAAAGTTCTCCGCACTCTCCTCAAAGCCAAGGAGCTGGAGGGCGTACTTTATAGCCATCTGGGGGTGCTTCTGCTCGGCACCGATGACGTTTATGACTATATCGGCCCTTCCAAACTTTCCGGGCATTTCCTTCCCGTCGGGGGCGGTCGTCCAGGTCTCGTGGTTGCCGCGCCTGTCCCACGACTTGTAGAGCATGTCGGCACTTACCTTTCCGAACTTCCAGAGGTGATATGCTATGTCCTTGCCAGTATATGTGGCAGTTCCGTCGCTCCTCTTGAGGACGAGGAAGGGGTTCTTCATGTCCGGGAAGAGCCTCCTGAGGTCCATCACAAAGGCCCCTTTGTACTTGCCCTCCGTGGCCCAGAAGAAGTTCTCGTTGGCCTCGATGAGTTCGTAGGCCTCGTCAAATATGCCGCTCCGCATTATGTCGCTCTCCCAGCTGAGCAGATCATAGGCTATGCCCATGCGGTAGGTTGTCAGCATCTGGGCCTTAACCACCCTCTCGGCCAGCTTCCTCCCGATTTCCGCTATCTCGTTGTTCCCCTCTTCCAGCTTCTTCATCAGCTCGCGGACTTCCCCCTCAACCTCCGGGTTCTCCTCTATGCGCTTGTTGACCTCGACGTATAGCAGGCCCATAACATGGTCTATGAAGTCCTCCTTCAGCCCCTTCTCTCTCAGCTCCGCCTCAAGCCTCTCAAACTCGTCTTTTAGATGGAGATAGCCCCAGAGAACCTGGGCAAACTGGACGCCGAGGTCATCTATGTAGTTTTGAACCTCGACGGTATAGCCGAGCTTCCTCATTATCCTCGCCATCGTGTCGCCGAGTACCGCGTTCCTGGCGTGTCCCATGTGGAGGGGCTTTGTTGGGTTCACCGAGGTGTGTTCAACGATGACCTTCTTTCCTGCCCCAACATTACCCTCCCCGTAGGCGTTCCCTTCCTCAAGTATCTCGCGAACGAGGTTCCTGCCGAAGACATTGTAGTTCAGATAGAAGTTTATGTAGCCGTTCACGGCCTTGACTTCGGAGATTTCCTCCGGGAGTTTCTCCTTGAGCCTTTCAACGATGTCTTCGGCGATGAGCTTCGGTGCCCTCCTGAAAACCCTCGCCAGCTGGAAAGAAACCGTTGTTGCGAAGTCCCCAAGCTCGATGCTTGGAGTGTCGTCGAACGTTATCTCACCTTCCCACTCTTTTCCAGCCTCGTCCAGCATTTCTTTCAGAGTTTCCTGGAGGATGAGCTTGATCTTCTCCTTAACCTGAGCGTATCCCATTCCCACCACCGCAACCACTTATACCCAACCTTTAAAAAGTTCTCCGAACCATTTACTTTGGGGATGGGTATGAAGCACCACGTTGGAGAGCACAAGGCCAGAAAGGGTCTGATAAGAATAGAGTTCGACGAGAGGGAGGGTATAGCCGAGCACGTCAAGATCACCGGAGACTTCTTTATGCATCCCGAGGAGGCCGTCCAGGAGCTTGAAAAGAAACTTGAGGGGCACAAACTCGAAGAACTGGAGCAGATTATAGACGAGTTCTTCGCTGTGAGGATGGACATAGAGATGCCCTACATCAACGTTGAGGACTTCAAGATAGCCCTCAAGAACGCCCTCAAAGAGTGAGGTGAGGGTATGCCCAGGCTCAACGTGGAGGTTCCCAGAAAGACTTTTGGCTACCTGCTCCTCGTATTTCTCGCGGCTTCCTTCGTCGGATACATCTTCGCCGCTGGAAATCCCGGAGCGGCCTTTGATGCCGTCAAAAAGCTGGCCGAACAGATAGGCCCCCTCTCGGATTCCAGCTTTGAGAACTTCCTCAAGATATTCACCAACAACTCGATGGTGGCACTCTTCATGCTCCTCTCGGGCCTTTTCTTTGGTCTGGGGCCATGGCTGATAATGGCGTTCAACGGTTTCATGGTCGGTCTCGTTGTTAGGGCCGTTCAGGAGAGCGGGGAGCTTTCATTCCCCCAGATAATCCTGGGTCTGGTACCCCACGGAATCATTGAAATACCAGCGATAGCGCTCGCGGGGGTCTCGGGCATAGTCTGGTACCGTGAGATAATAAAGGGCGAGGGAGAGACGGGGGAGCGGTTCAAAAGGGGGGCAGTAAAGGCGTTAAAGCTCTTCGCACTTTCAGTGCTGCTCCTCCTTGTGGCGGCCGTTGTTGAGGCTTACGTAACCCCGCGCGTTGCCGGGGTCGGATGATTCCTCCATTTTCATTGTCATGAAGGTTCCGAACTCCTCGTAGGTCTCTATCTCCCGGAGGATGACGTCCATGGGGTTCTCAAAGCCGCTTACGACGCTTCTTATGTAGGCGCGGTAGCTTCCGTTCATATCCATCATGCGCTCCGCCATCCTGGCGACCTTCACCGGATCGGTCGAGTGGAACTTCAGGCCCTTCTCCACGAGCCACTTTGTAACGGCCAGCAGCCTTCCGGGATAGGTTGAAATCGTCGGGGTTCCGAGGGCTATGGCCTCCCTGTTCATCGTCCCCCCGGCGCCTATCATGAGCCTGGCATAGTAGAGCAGGCTGAGGCTGTCAACGGGTCTTTCAGGCATTATCACGTTCTCGAAGCGTTCGAAGTGTTTTCTCTGCTCCTCCGTACGGGGGAAGAGAACTATGGGGATCTCAGGGAGAAGAGGGATAACGTCCTCAAGCACGCTCTTTGGCGGCCCGTTGAAGTAGTTGGCCTTTATCGGTTCGGTGCGCATGACTATGTACTCCCGGGGCTTTATCCCGAGTTCTCTCAGGACAGTTCTGCTGGGAAGGAAGCCGTAGAGGTGTGCAAGCTCGGAGAAGCCCTTAACCGGGCGCATGCCGTTGGGATCGGCACCACATCTGAGGAGCTCGTATGCGTCTATAGCCGTCGGATACAGGAGGAGCGTGGTGTAGGGAAGGATCAGCTTGTTCTGTGCAACGGCCGTTTCGTTATCAACGAAACCGACGGAGGGTATCTGAAGACCGAAGGCGACCCTTGGTGCCTCGGCGGAGTGCTTGTAAAGGGCTAGATCCGGCTTTTCTTCAATGATGAGCTTGGAGAGCTTGTACATCCTCTCGGTGCTCGCCAGGAGCTTTCCCTCAAGCGTTGCACCGCCGTGCTTCCCGACCACGTAGTAGTCAATTCCAAACATGTCCAGAATACCGGTTAACCCATCGAACTCCCGCGTAGTGACGAGAACCTCGTGACCGGCCTTTTCAAGCTCCTTTATTATACCCTTGAAAAAGTGAACGTGAGGAGCGTTCGTGATGTCAATCCATACCCTCATTTCATCCACCAATTTACTGGACAACTCTGTTCAATATAAGGCTTTCCCAAAAACGATTGTGAAGCCTTCTTTTCAAAGTTTTTTCATACCGTTTTGAAGCGAACGAACGTTTAGAACGCTTTCTTTCGATGAAATTGAGGACATTACAGGACAGCATCTCAGCGGAAGAACGAAACCACCGGGGAAGTGCCCCAAAATCGTACACATCCCGGAAACCCGGCCAGAAATCGTTTTCTGGAAAAGACTTTTATTCAGGGATGGCACTAGGGTAATGGGTGAAGGGCATGCTGGAGAAAATAGAAAGCAGGAAAGCAGAGATAGCGGTGATCGGCCTGGGATACATCGGTCTTCCGACGGCCATAATGTTCGCCAATGCAGGTTTCCACGTTACGGGCTATGAAATACGGAAAGATGTCGTTGAGAAGATAAACTCGGGAAGGGCCCACATAGTTGAGCCCGAGATAGATAATCTCCTCAAAAAGGCAATTGATAACGGAGCCCTTCGCGCAACTTCCGACCCGGAAGACATCAGAAACAAGGACGTTTACATAATATGCGTCCAGACCCCCCTCAAGGAGGATAAAACCCCGAATCTGGAGTACCTCCAGAATGCCGTTGAGACCGTTGCGAAGGCCATGAAAAAGGGGTCGCTCATAATAATTGAGAGCACTGTTCCACCGCTCACAACGGTCAGGATGGCCGAGGTGGTTGAAAAAATAAGCGGACTCCGGCCGGGTGAGGGCTTTTATATGGTTCATGCGCCCGAGAGGGTAATGCCCGGCAGGATATTCAAAGAGCTGGTTTACAACTCACGGATTTTTGGAGGGATAACCCCCGAAAGCGCCGAACTGGCCGAGAGACTGTATCGGTCATTTGTCAAAGGACAGACGTTCAAAACGAGCTCAACCGTCAGCGAAGTTGTCAAGCTCATGGAGAACACCTTCCGTGACGTTAACATAGCCCTCGCCAATGAGTTCGCCCTCCTCGCTCACCAGTATGGGATAGACGTTTTCGAGGCCATAGAGCTGGCCAACACCCATCCGAGGGTCAGGATCCATGTGCCGGGCATAGGGGTTGGTGGACATTGCCTTCCGAAGGATCCGCATCTCCTCGTCTGGCCTGCCGAGAGGGACTTTGGGCTGATTAGACTGGCAAGGGAGATAAACGACTCGATGCCCCTGCTCACGAGGGAACTCCTGCTCAGCGCCCTTGAAGAGGCCAACATCCCCCCGGATAGAGCCGTTGTTGCGGTTCTCGGCCTGGCCTACAAGGGCAACAGCGACGACACGCGAAACTCGCCGGCCTTCGCCTTCATCGAGAGTATAAGGGACAACGTCGCCGAGATAAGAACCTACGACCCCTTCGTGGGAGGAACCCACGAGAACCTTGAGGACGCTATCAGAGGAGCGGACGCAGTCGTTATAGCCACGGACCACACCGCTTTCAAGTCCCTAGACTGGGAGAGGTTAGGCCGGCTGATGAGAACCCGGATTCTAGTGGACGGAAGGCATATCGTCGATGAGCCGCCGCGGGGCTTCATATTCAGGGGTGTCGGGAGGGGAGAGTATTGAGGCCGGCTTTCGTCTTTGGAACGAGGCCGGAGATAATAAAGCTGGCACCGGTCATACGGGCGTTCGAGGAAAGGGGTGTCAGGCCACTTCTCATCCACACGGGACAGCACTACGACTACGAGATGAGCAGGGTTTTCCTGGAGGAGCTTGAGCTCGATGGAATCGACTATCACCTTGAGGTCGGCTCAGGCACACAGGCGGAGCAGACCGGGACGGCCATGATAAAGATTGAAAAGGTTCTGGTGAACGAAAAACCCGATGTGGTGCTCGTCCAGGGCGACACCAATACTGTTTTGGCAGGTGCTCTGGCAGCCGTCAAACTGAGGATACCCGTGGCCCACGTTGAGGCAGGATTAAGGAGCTTTGACAGGACAATGCCCGAAGAGATAAACAGAATCCTGGCAGACCATGCAAGCGAGGTGCTCTTTGCCCCAACGGAGGAGGCGAGGAGGAACCTTGAGAGGGAGGGAATAACCGAGGGTGTTTACGTCGTAGGCAACACGATAGTTGATGCCGTTCTTCAGAACTCGGAGATAGCGGAAAGAAAGAGCGACGTCCTTGAGAGGTTCGGCCTTAAACCAAAGGAGTACATCCTGATAACCGCCCACAGGGCCGAGAACACGGACAGCATGGAAAACCTCACAAAGCTCATTGAAATACTTGAGGCCCTCCCAATGAGGGCAATCTACCCCATGCACCCGCGCACGAGGAACAGGCTGAAGGAGTTCGGCCTCTGGGAGAGGGCAGGCTCGATCAAGAACCTGATCATAACGCAGCCCCTCGGCTACCTCGACTTCCTCAAGCTGGAGAAGAACGCCTTCGTGGTAATGACGGACTCCGGTGGAATACAGGAGGAGAGCATAATCCTCGGCGTCCCCTGTCTCACTCTCCGCTACAACACGGAGAGACCGGAAACTGTGAAGGCCGGCGGTAACGTCCTCGTTGGCCTGGAGAAGAATAGGGCTATCCACTACCTCCAGAAACTCATTGAGGAAAGGGAGTTCTACAGAAGAATGGCCGGGGCACCGAATCCCTTCGGCGACGGGAAGGCCGGGGAGAGGATAGTGGAAATATTGCTGAAACTCCACGATAGGGGAGAGCTGAGGGTCAGGAGTTCAAGGTTCATCTGAGGGCCTGAGGGTTCGTGCCCATTCCTCGATTTCATTCCCAACCTCGCCGGCCATAACACTCCAACAGCTCTTATCGGCCAGCTTGCCGCGCCTCACCTCAAGGACGTTCCAGTAGACAACCTTCAGCGAATAAGGGCTCCCATCGAGGTCAGCCCTTGCTTTGGCGGTGCGGAAAAGGTCGACAGCAAAATACTGCAGGTCATCGGTTTTGCTTGAATCCCCGGAGTATCTTTCCTCCACTGAAAGGTAGCTCCCAACGTCACCGCTGGAGCTCATGTAAACCAGGATGCTCGCGTAGCAGTTTTCGTAAAAGACCTTGTTCTCGTGCCCGTAGAACGGGACAAAAATGATGACCACAGAGTCGTTTATCCTTGAGGGCAGTCCTCCACCCGGAAAGACGATGACGGGTCTCACGTGTGAGAACTCTGGGGAGAGGTTCTCCGATTCCAGAACCTTCATTATGGCGGCCTTCAGAGAGCCCTCAGATTGCCCGTGGTAGTCAAGCTCTGGAGAAACGCCTGAGATCAGCTCAAGCTCAATGGGCATGTCCACGACTACCCTTCCCCGGATGGTAACGTTGGCCAGGTGGTCAAACTCGCCCCTCGACTTCCAGGAGACGCTGGTTGAAAAGGAGAAGTAAAAGACAAATGAGTAAACCACGACGATGAGGAGCGCTAGGGTTATCCCCTGGCGGTTCATCCAGCCTCACCGTCCGTCACGTGTTTGATGTTCCCAACGACAGCTTTTGCCGCCTCCCTCATGAGGTAATCCTGATACCCCCTGAGGCCGATGATTCCCCTGGACTCATCGGAGACATCAACAAGAACGTAAGCCTGAAACTGGGGTATTTGGGTATCTTCAAAATCCATCAGTGCCGCCGTCCCGTCTGTGGCGTTCCTGTACCTGAGGTAGTGTGTCGGGTCGCCGGCGCTTGAATAGACTGCGATTACCCGTACGTGACCCCTCGCAAGTACAGGGGAATAGCTGACGTTGAACCATTTAACCCAGACAGCCAGGAACTGACCGTCGCACTCAACCGGGGCACTGAGCAGGAGCACCTTGTACCCCCTGCCCCTGAGCTCCTCCGCAACCATCTTTCCAAGGGGAGAGTCAGGATAAACGCAGAATCCGTCGTTAAATGTCGCGTTGACGCTTTTCATGCTCCCGGTTCGGGCACTTGTGTGGGTTTCCGGCCTGGCCATGAAAAAGTTGCCGAAGTAGAAAGTGAACGAAAGGACTACCAGGACTAAGACGACAGCGTAGACTTTCCTCATCACGCTCCCCGGTTAACTCATCGGCGCCGAAAATTTAAACTTTTTGGAGTCATGACAGAACGATGTGTGGAAGGACTATATATTAGTTATCAAAGTTGTGAGACCTAAACAGGGGTTCCAATGTAAATCCCGTGCCTCGTCCTGACTATCCTGACTTTAATCCTGTCCCCGATCCTTGCGTCGGTGTTGATGACCTCTATGAGCCTGTTTCTGGCTTTGGCAAGCATCTCACCCTGTATTCTGCCGGGCAGAACTACCTCGGCCTTAACTATCTCCCCCGGCCTGAAGGCGAGAGGTATGAACTCTCTCCTTTCCATGCCGAAGTGTTTCGGCTTAAGGACGAGGGGCCTCATCCCGGTTTTCTCCTCAAGCTTTCTGAGCCACGCGTAGAACTCCTTGAATGGGACGAGCCTGGCGATCGTGGGGTTCCTTCCGAACTTGTAGGGGATGTAGTTCTGGAAGCCCAAAGCCGGCCAGCGCTTTCCAGCCCCTATTTTCCGGGCGAACTCGATAAAAGCCTCGGCCTCGTCATCGTTGATTCCGAATATTATGACGGGGGCCAGAAGAACGTCTATTCCCGCGTTAACCAGAGCCTCCGCCATGTCGAGAACGTGCTGTAGGTCGTAGTTTTTCATTCCCATGAGCATCTTCGCCTTATCAGGATCGAGGGAGTGGAGCGATAGGTTCACCCTATCAAGGCCCGCTTCGGCCAACTCCTCGACGAGTTTGTCGTTCAGCAACGTGCCGTTGCTCTGCATAGAGATTACGGAGACGTTGGGGTGCTCCCTCAGAGCTTCAACGAGCTCTACCCGGAAGGGATAGATCAGCGGCTCTCCCTGCCCGTCAAGGTGGGCCTCAAGGCCCTTGCCCTTTATCCTCGCAACCTCATCGAACCACTTCATCAGGTAGTCTATGTCAACAACGTAGTCGAGCTTCCTCGTTCTTGAATACGGCCCTTCATCGACAGAGCAAAAGACGCAGCTAAGGTTGCAGCCGCTGGCACCACGAACCTGTATCAGATTCGTGCCCCGATCGATCAGCCCGAAGGCGTTGTAGCCGAGAAGGGGGACGTCCATACCCTCATGGATGTAGAGAACCTTCCTGCCGGTGTGAAGGTTCTTCAGCAAGTTGCCAAGGTTGTTCTGGATGTAGATTGCGATGTACTTCTCCACATCCGGATAGTCGGTATGGACAACCATAACCCCGTCTTTCACCGTTATCTCCGGTGACACGCGGTACTTCCTTTTGATGACTCTGGAGAGCTCTCTTTTTTCAAACTCCGCATAGAGGGTCTCGCGCCATATGAGCCTGATGTTCTCGCCCATGTCCTCGAAACGTGTATGGGGGAGCCTGACCTCGATCATATTTGCGGATTTAGCGGAGATTTTAAAAATCCGCCGATGGATAAAAAATCCGTCCATCAGTGGGGCGTCCATGCCCCTTCCCGCCCAAAGGTTTTTAAGGAGAGGCCTTTTGGAGTCATGCGGGCATGGAAACATTTTAATATTATTGAATTAAACAGTCTAGTGATGGACTAGTGTGGGTGATAGGTAATGTGGGGAAAGATCGAGCATTACTTTGACGAGTATCCCGTGAGGAAGCAGATCGCCAAGACGCTCCTTAAGTACGGCCTTCGGGTTTCCGATGATATGAAGATCAAGGCCGGTGATATAGAGGTTCCCTACACGAAGATTGCGAAGGCCCTCGACGTTGACAGACGCGTTGTCAAGGAAACCGTGGGAATGATACTCAAGATACCCGAGCTGAAGGAGATATACATAAACCTTGAGCCGACGGTTCACATGAAGTACGTCGGCAGGCACGTCGGCTACGGCGTCATCGAGATCGAGCCGGAACCGAGGGCGATAGGCATACTCGCGAAGATCGCCCAGAAGATAGCGGAGAGGGACATCAACATAATCCAGGTAGTCGCAGAGGATCCGGAACTCTACCCCGAGGCAACGCTCACAATAATCACGGAGAAACCAATTCCTGGCGACCTAATCAACGAGCTCTCCAAGCTTGAGGGTGTCAAGAGGATATCCATCTACTGACCTACCTCTTCTTTTTGATTGAAATTTCCCTCAATTTTTCACACTCACTGTAACCAAATTTGGGGACTTTGAGACTCCTATCAAGCCATGCGCCATGAGGAACCCTTTTTAACATCAGAGAACAAATCTGGTGCCTCTATTTTAACCAAACGTTTTAAACCTTTGTTCTTCGTAGGTAACGTTTATAAGCAATTGTTTTAAACCAAAAATTAGCTTCGCTTAACTCTGTGGGGCGCACTTCCATCAACCTGTGGAGGGTTGCTGAATGGGAGAAGCAAGCAAGATAAGCCGCTACCTGTACACGGTTATCGTACTGTTCCTGATATGGCTGTTTCTAACGGCCAGTTTGGATCCACAGGAGCTAGGATTCGGCCTGCTACTGGCACTCATCGTCGGTGCGTTCACCTACGAGATATTCACCACCAACGGCCTTGCAAACCTCAACCCCAAGAGGATCGCCTATGCAATAGCCTACATCCCGTACTTTCTGTGGGCAATGATAATGGCAAACCTCGACGTGGCGTACAGGGTTCTGCACCCCAAGAGGCCCATAAACCCGGGGATCGTTGAGTGCAGAACCGTTCTCAAGAGCGACGTTGGAAAGCTCAGCCTTGCCAACTCAATCACCCTGACGCCGGGAACCATAACCCTCGACGTCGATGGGGACAGGTACTTCATACACTGGATAGACGTCAAAGATTCAAGCGTCGAGGGCGCATCTAGGAACATAACCGAGCCCTTTGAAAAGTTCCTGAGGGTGATCTTCGGATGATAGGGATAAACGTTTATCTCGTGCTTATAGCCATAGCGACGCTTCTCAGCATGTACAGGGTCTTCAGGGGACCGACCACCGTCGACAGGCTCGTTGCGGTTGACATCATGACGACCATCACCACCGGACTGATGGTTCTCTTCGCGCTGTACTACGGGAGAATGATATTCCTCGATGTTGCGCTCGTTTACGCGATACTCGCCTTTGGAGGAGTCATAGCCTTCGCACGCTACATGGAGGGAGGCCTATGAACGCGCTCACTGTTATCGGCGAAATCTTGGTTCTCCTCGGAACGTTCTTCTACATACTCTCATCCCTGGGCCTCATCAGAATGCCCGACGTCTACAACAGAATGCAGACGGCCACCAAGAGCGCCACCTTAGGCTCTCTCGGCGTTATCATCGGTGTCGGCATCTGGGCCCTTGGAACAGACTTCGGAAGCATCCCCTGGCTCACAAAGACAATAGTCATAGCCGTCTTCCTCCTGCTCACGAACCCGATAAGCGCCCACGCGCTCATAAGGGCCGCCTACAGGAGCGGCATACCCCTCTGGGAGGGCAGTGTCGTTGACAGGTATAGGGAGCACCTGGAAGCAAAGGAAAAGGAGGCCGGCTCACCCGAGAACCCCGATGAAACTCCCACAAAGGAGGGTGGTGAGGAATGAACGGTGTAACACTCATCGAATACCTCATAGTTGGCATAATGGTGGTCTCCGCGGTACTCGCGGTCGAGTGGAGGGACCTGCTGGCGGCTGCCGTGGGAATGGCGGCGGTAAGCCTCTTCGCCTCACTGTTGTTCTTCATGCTTCAGGCACCGGACGTTGCAATGACGGAGGCTGCTATAGGCGCGGCGCTCAGTGCGGCGGTGTTCATCTTCGCAATCAAGAGAACCCAGCGCTTTGAGACAGAGGAGGAAGAAAAGCCCGGCTGGTGGGTGAGGTGGTGAAAATGATGAAGCGCCTCCTTGCGATAATCCTCATCCTCATCGTGGGTTACTGGCTCGCGCAGGGCCTGGCCGGTGTGCCCTTCGGTCAGGACAAGATGCTCGTTGGACAGTACTACCTCGACAATGTAAAGCAGCAGACTGGGGCAGTTAACGCGGTAACGGCCGTTGTTGTCAACTACCGTGGTTTTGACACTCTCGGTGAGGTCACCGTCCTGTTCATCGCATCAACCGGCGTTGGGGCACTCCTCTGGAAGAGGAAGAAAAAGAGGAGCGCCAAGACCGAGGGCTCAATAGTCCTCACAACCGGGACAAGACTTCTTGTGCCCTTCGTGATGATATTCGGCGCCTACATCTTCATTCACGGACACCTCACACCGGGCGGAGGATTCCCCGGTGGAGCCACCATAGCGACGGCCTTCCTGTTGCTCTACCTGGCGTTCATAACCTATGAGATACCCCACAGGGGCTTCGAGAAGACCGAAGGGCTTGCTGGAATGGGCTACGTCCTTGTCGGCCTCATCGGACTCGTGATAGGCGGCTACTTCCTCTTTGACTGGATATGGCAGACATGGAACTTCGGCACCGGGAACATCGGACGGCTGCTCAGCGGCGGCTTCATACCGATAATCTACACCATCATCGGAATCAAGGTCGGCACGGAGCTCAGCGGAATTATCGACGGCATGATCAAGGAGGAGGTGAGCGAATGATCAGCGTTTACTACTTCGGGGCCATAGCCCTTGTGCTGATAGGTCTCTATGCCATCCTCGTCAAGAAAAACCTGCTCAAGATACTCATTGGACTGAGCATAATGGAAACCGGGGTCAACCTTCTCCTCATCAGCATCGGCTACGTCTCCGGAAGGAGCGCGCCCATACTGAGTGAGGGCATCGGCCCGAACCAGGCCGTTGATCCAATCCCGCAGGCGCTCGTGCTCACCGCAATAGTTATCGGCGTCGCAACCACGGCCATGGCCCTTAGCGTTGCCATTCTAATCTACGAAAAGTACGGAACACTCAACATTGAGGAGATAAGGAGGTTGAGAGGATGAACGGGCAGTATGCCGCTCTGCTCATAGCGTTACCCCTCATCAGCGCGTTCTTCGTGCCCCTGCTGAAGGGTGCCGGGAAGAACGCCATCAAGTACTTCCTCATCGCAGTCACGGCCCTTCAGACGGGAATAGCCGCGCTCGTCTTCCAGCAGGTGTACACCACCGGCCAGCCGATAATCGTTATGGCCGGGGGCTGGAAGCCGCCCGTTGGAATCAACCTGTACTTCGGCCACTTCGCGGCGCTGTTCGTGCTCATCGTTGCCGCGGTCAGCTTCCTGATGGCGGTCTTCAGCCTTGAGGCCATCAAGGTCGAGCCGATAGACAAGTACGCCATGCTGTTCCTGCTCCTCATGCTCGGTGCAACGGGCATGATAGCGACGGGAGACATCTTCAACCTCTTCGTCTTCATGGAGATAACCGCAATCAGCGCCTACGCTCTGACGGCCTACAACAAGACCGGCGAAGCCGCGGAGGCTTCAATGAAGTACATAGTCCTCGGCGGGATAGGCTCAAGCTTCTTCCTCATAGGCGTGGCCCTCATCTACGGCTCCCTTGGAACCCTCAATATGGCCCAGATAGCCCAGCTAGCCGCAACAATGGACCCGACCGTTGCGCAGGTCGGACTCGCCCTGATAATATTCGGCCTGGCTGTTGAGGCTGAGATATTCCCGCTCAACGCTTGGGCACCCGACGCTTACCAGGCCGCACCGCACCCGATAACGGCCATGTTCTCGGCCTTCGTCGTCAAGGCAGGCCTTTACGCAATGGCAAGACTGCTGTACCTCATGCAGGACGTTGGAAGCTGGAACTCGGTCCTCAGACTGCTCGTTATACTGGCAACCCTCACGGTTATCGTTGCCGAGCTCGCCGCACTCAGGCAGAGGAACGTCAAGAGGATGATAGCTTACTCCAGTATCGCCCAGATCGGCCTCATTGCACTCGCCTTTGCCCTCGGCACTCCGAGCGGCGTCGATGCCGGGGTCTTCCACATGGTCAACCACGCCATTGTGAAGGCCATGCTCTTCCTTGCCGTGGGCTACGTTGCGATGACCCTTGGAGGAGCGGAGATCGAGAACTTCAGAGGACTTGGCAGGAGAATGCCCCTCATGGCCTTCGCGATATCCGTTGGCGCCATAGCCACCGTCGGAATACCGCTCTTCAACATATTCTGGAGCAAGGTCAGAATAATCCTGGCCACCCTTAACGTCGGCTATACCTGGGCGGCGGTACTTGTACTGGCGGCAAGCGTCGTGGAGGCGGTGTATTACTTCAGACTGCTCCACGTCATATGGTTCGAGGGAGACGGGGAGAGAATAAACGAGAACCTGGCGATAGGCCTTATGGTGCTCTTCCTCGCGGCCCTGGTTGTCGTCATAGGGATATACCCCGACTACGCATGGAGCCTTGCCCAGAAGGCCGGAAACGACATCTTCAACGTTGCCCAGTACATTAAGAACGTGCCACTGATGGGGGTGGGAGCATGATTAACGAACTCTTGGTAATCATTTTTGCGCCCCTCATAGCGGGAGTCATAGCCTGGGCGCTCGACATCAAAATAGTGCGGGAGCTGTTTGGCATAGCGGGTGCGGTGATCCCCCTCTCGTACCTGATTTACCTGTACCCGACAATAGACTCAGGAAAGATGATACAGTACACTGCCAACTTTGCCGGCTTTACGTTTAACTTTGCCCTGACCCAGCTCAGCTGGGTATTCGGCATGATAGCCGGCGTCGTTGGCCTGGCCGCGGTGCTCGGCATGGCCTCGACCTCAAGGAGCAGCTACGAGTGGCTTTTCGCCCTCATGAGCCTCACAGGTGTCTTTGGAATATTCCTGTCATACGACCTGCTGGCGTTCTTCATATTCTGGGAGATCATGACCTTCGGAAGCTTCATGATGGTACTCAAGTACAACAAATCCGCCTCGCTCAAGTACTTCATCCTGAGCGTCATAGGCGCCTACGCCATGCTGATAGCAATAGGCATCATCTACGCCAGGGTCGGTTCCTTCAGCTTTATCAAGGTTTACAACGCCTTCGCACAGGACGCTGCCCTCGGCATGGTCGGGGGAGAGACCCTGTTCAGCAGGGGCGATATGGCCGCCATCTTCGGGCTCTTCCTGGTGGCCTTCGGCGTTAAGGCGGGAACCTTCCCGCTCCACGTCTGGGCACCTGACGCTTACAGTGAGACCAACCAGAGCTACACCGCGATGTTCAGCGGTGTTCTCAGCAAGACGGGCGTTTATGGATTCATACTCCTCTATATGCTGATGGGCTACAGACTCATGGCGGAGTTCGGAACCTTCAGGAGCGTTCCCTCTTTCGGATACATAATTGCCTTCCTCGGAGGCCTGACGATAATCGTGGGTGGTCTTCTGGCGGCCCTTCAGGAGGACATCAGGAAGCTCTTCGCGTACTCCAGCATAAGCCAGATAGGCTACATCCTCGTCGCAATAGGCGTTGGAAGCGCCCTCAGCATCGAGGCGGGCATATACCACGCCATAAGCCACGCCCTCTTCAAGGGACTGTTCTTCCTCATCGTGGCGACGATAATATACCGCACCGGGAAGACGGAGTTCAAGGACATGGGCGGTCTGGCTGAGAAGATGCCAGTAACCTTCGCCATGGCCTTCGTCGCAATCCTAAGCCTGGCAGGAATACCGCCGCTCGTCGGCTTCGCAAGCAAGTGGCTGATATTAGAGGCTGTGATAAGCCAGAACATGCCCATACTGGGCGGCATGGTGTTCTTTGGAAGCGCAATAGGCTTCGTCTATCTCATCAGGTTCACCTACGCTGTCTGGTTCGGACAGAGGCCGACTGACCTCGACGATGTCAAAGACGCCCCGCTCCCGCTTGCGATAGGCATGGGCATACTCGCCTTGCTCAACGTGGTCTTCGGTATCGCCCCGGGTCTCGTTGCTGGAGAGCTCAACAAGATAATAGGCAAGGAGGTCATCGGCGGAACCATCTGGGAGCTTGACATCGGTGTCGGCAAGTACAACGGACTTCTCATCACAATCTGGCTCGTCATCGGCCTGCTGATAGCGGCGATAATATACTTCCTCGGCGCAAAGGTCAGGAGGGTTCCGGTCACGGACACCTACCAGGCAGGAAACCCCGTCACCATGGACTACAACCTCACCATAAGGAGGAACTTCTTCCTGCCGCTCAAGGAGGCGCTGTCGTTCTGGCTCAGGATAAGCTTCGACAAGCTCTACAAGGACATTGGAAAGACGGCTGAGGACTTTGCCGAGACCCTCAGGAACTATATCTACAATGGAAACGTCCAGAGCTATGCCTGGTATCTGGCCATAATACTCCTGATACTGGCAATGTGGGGGGTGTGAAGGATGTTTGAAGTTGCGCTGAAAGCCCTCTTCCTATTACTTTACGCGACCTTCGTAGGGTTCCTCTTCATGGGCATCATAAGGAAGGTGTCAGCGAGAATACACAGAAGGGTCGGTCCGCCGCTCTACCAGCCGATACTCGATACCATAAAGCTCCTCTCAAAGAAGAGCAACATAACCCACGGCCTCATCTACGACTTCGGAATCATCTACGCCCTCGGAGCGACCATACTGGCGCTGTTTTTCATTCCGATAGGCAGCGTCAGCATACTCAGGGCCTACGGTGACCTCATCCTCATCACGTTCCTGCTTGAGATACCGATGCTCGGAATAATGTTTGCCGCAATGAGCTCAGGAAACCCGTGGGCAGGTCTCGGTGCCCAGCGTGCACTGCTCACGCTGCTCGCCATACAGGTGCCCCTCGGCTTTGCCATAGTAGCCCTGGCCGAGTTCTACGGAACCTTCAGCACGTACCAGATAGTCATGGCCCAGCAGGTCAGCGGGTGGAGCATAATCCACGTGCCCCTCCTGCTGGCGGCTATAGCCTACGACATAGTCCTCCAAGCGATGTTCGGAAAGGAGCCCTTCGACATCATGATCGCACCGGGTGAAATATCCCTCGGTCCAATGGTCGAGTTCGGCGGCAAGCACATGGGAATCCTCCAGATACAGCACGCCATAGCCCTCTTCGCAGAGACGCTGTTCTTCAGCAACATCTTCCTCGGAGGTGCCGTGGTCACTGCCTTCGCAAGTCCAGTACTCAACACGATAGCCAGCCTCGGAATCCTCCTCGTCAAGCAGATAGCGGTGCTCATGGTGGCAATATTCATCGGCAACATCTTCCCGAGGTTCACCATCGACCAGGCCGCCAAGTTCTACTGGAAGTGGCCCACGATAATAGCCGCGCTTGGAGCCGTGCTTGCAAGTCTGTGAGGTGATGTGAGATGGACTGGAAGCTGTGGGAACCGCTGATTGAGTTCGCAAGGAAGAGAAGCATGTGGATTGTGTCGTTCTGTACCGGATGCGGCGGTATAGAGATGCCGCCGCTCATGGCATCCAGATACGACCTGGAGCGCTTCGGAATGATGCCCAACCCTGCCCCGAGAATGGCCGACCTGTTCCTCATCACCGGCTACGTCACGCCGAAGACCCTCAAGAGGATAATCATTACCTACGAGATGCAGCCCGACCCGAAGTACGTTATGGCCCATGGCTCGTGCACCATCAACGGAGGCATCTACTGGGACGCCTACAACGCCATCAAGAGGCTTGACGCTTACATTCCGGTCGACGTTTACATAGCCGGCTGTATGCCGAGGCCCGAGTCGGTCATGGAGGGCATCAACAAGATGATGGAGATGATTGAGAACGGCACGGCCGACAGCTGGAAGCGCTACAAGGAGAACTACGAGTGGTACAAGAAGAACCAGGACGAGCTGTTCGGAGAGGGATGGCGTGAGAAGGAGGCCAAGAGATGGATTCCCTGGATAATGGACGACCTCAAGAGGGTCGAAAAGGAGCGTGAGAAGAATGACTGACTACGAGGCCCTCGTCACCAAGATCCTTGAAAAGGCACCCTACGCGGAAGGGAAAGTCAGACGCGAGAGGAGAATAGAGTTCACGATTCCCTCCGACAGGATAAGGGACTTCCTCAAGCTCCTCAAGGAGAACGACTTCGAGTTGCTCCTCCAGATAACCGCCGTTGACTGGCCCGACAGGGGAGAAATCGAGCTAATCTACCAGGTCTTCAGCATAACCCACAGGACGCACACCTTCGTGAGAACCGCCGTACCCAGGGACAACTCGGTGGTGCCCACCGTCATGGACATCTGGCCGGCAGCGGAGACCTACGAGAGGGACGCCCACGAGTTCTTCCATGTAGTCTTTGAAGGCAACCCCAAACTGAATATGCCGTGGATACTGGAGGAGGAAGACAAGGAGGCTGGGCTCTCCTACAGGAAGGACTTCGACATGCTCGGCTACGTGAAGAGGAAGTATAAGATACTGGACAGGTTCGATGAGGATAAGGACACCTACGTAATCTGAGGTGAGGGTAATGGTTTCACAGAGCGAGCTTGTTAAGGAGGCAAGGGAGAACGGGATGGAACTGCTCCCGATAGATAAGGACACTTACGAGTTGTTCTTTGGACCCCAGCACATGGCGACCGAGAACTACAGCATAATCCTCAAGATGGACGGCAACAGGGTCGTTAAGGCCATAGCCAACCCCGGCTTCCTCCACAGGGGGTTCGAAAAGCTGGCCGAATACAGGCCGTGGTACACGAACATAGCCCTCCTCCTCAGGGTCTGCGTCCCCGAGCCCGACGTTCCAGAGGTCATATACTCAATGGCCGTCGAGGAAATACTCGGCTGGGAAGTCCCGGACAGGGCGCAGTGGATCAGGACAACCGTCCTTGAGATGGCAAGGGTCTCAGCGTACCTGTTCTGGACGATGGGTATGGCATTTAAGCTCGGTGTATACACTGCAGGCCAGTGGGCTGCTGCCTATCGTGAGAGGTTCATGGCCCTCTTTGAACAGCTCACCGGGGCCAGGGTCTACCACATATACACGATCCCCGGAGGAGTCAGAAGGGACATACCGAGTGACGCCTGGCTGAGGCGCCTCAGGGACACCGTGGAGTACATAAAGAGCAAGCTCCCCGACTTCGACGAGATACTCTTCGAGAACTACATCACCCACAGGAGGCTTGAGGGAATAGGAGTCATGGACAGGAAGTTTGCCCTCGACGAGGGCGTTACCGGGCCAAACCTCCGCGCCACCGGAGTCCCCTACGACGTGAGGCGCGTTGACCCGTACCTCCTGTATCCGGAACTTGACTTCGAGGTGCCTGTCCTGAGGGACGGCGATGCCCTCGCGAGGGTCATGGTGAGGAGGTACGAGATGGAGCAGGATCTCTACATACTCGAACAGCTCCTCGACATGGGGCCGCCCAGCGGGCCCTACAAGGTCGAGGACCCGAGGCTCAAGAACCTGCCGAGGTTCAAGGTTCCCGCAGGGGATGCATTCGCGCACGTGGAGAGCACAAAGGGTGACTTCGGCGCCTACGTCGTCAGCGATGGAAAGAACAAGCCGTACAGGCTGCAGCTCAGGGGGCCGAGCATATCCCATGGGATTAGGGTCATCGAACAGCTCCTCGTCGGAGCGAGAATAGCCGACGTGCCCGTGATACTCGTGAGCCTTGACAACTGCCCACCGGACATAGACAGGTGATGGGAATGGAGGTCGATTTTAAGGTCGCCCCGGAGAGCAAGATCAGGAAGAAGCCCTCGTACATCAAGCCGTGGATGGGTCTGAAGTATCTCTTCAAGAAGCCGGTCACGATAAAGATACCCCAGGAGAAGACCCAGATCGCAAAGGAGTACCGCGGTCTTCACACTCTTGACTGGAAGAAGTGCGTCGGCTGTAACTTCTGCGGCCAGATATGTCCGGCAAGGGCCATAGAAATGACCTGGCTTGAAAAGGACGGCCAGATGGAGAAGAGGCCGCACCCCAAGATAGACTACGGAAGGTGCACCTACTGCCAGTTCTGCGTTGACGTGTGCCCAACCGGAGCACTGGGCTTCGTTGAGACCTTCATGATAACCACCACCTGGCAGGAGGAGCAGCTTGAAATATTCGACTGGGTTCCCATACACCCGGACGAGTTCAGGAAATATCAGGACGAGTACGGCGACTACCGCTTCCCGGTTGAGAAGATAGAGTTCAACAAGGAGACCAGGGAGGTAACCTACCATCTCAGGGACGGCACCGTCTTCAAGTTCAAGATACTCGGCTACGGCATAAGACCTCCCAAGAAGCCGACTCCTGCCAAACCCGCTCCGAAACCGGCAGAGAAAAAGGAAGCTGGGCCCGTCGAAAAGGCCGGGGAGAAGAAGGAGTGATCCAATCTTTTTCTTTTCAATCGTAAACTTTTTTAGAACTTCATAGATTATTCTTCCGGTGGGCGTTATGGGAGTGGACATAAGGAGTGAGCGGACTCTGGGTCTTGTGGGGTCGGTACTCATTCTCGTCGGGGGTTTTACAGGGGTCGTTCCGTACGTTGGAATATTCACCGGAACGGTATCGCTCGTGGGTGCGATACTTATCCTTGTCGCCTTGAAGGGGATCGGGGACAAGATAGGGGACGACAGACCGTTCAAGTACTATCTCTACTCGATCATAGTAGCCTTTGCCGGGTCGATAATGGCCGCGATACTCATTATCATTGGAGTGTTCTCCCTATCCAACGCAGCCATGATTGGAATGAGGCCCTTCGAGCACCCGCTGAGCTTCTTTGGAACTGGGATTCTTATCACCGGCTTTATAGCGTTCGTGGCCGTGCTGATAATAGGCGTGTACTTCGCAAAACAGGCGTGGCAGGCAATGTACGAGATAACAGGGGTTGATGCATTTCACAGCACCGCCAAGTGGCTCTGGTGGGGTGCGCTGACCGCCATAATCCTCATCGGATTCATCTTTCTCCTCGTGGCGGCCATCTACCAGATAATCGGGTTCGCAAACCTCCCCGAGGAACTCGAACCCAGACCCCGAACAGTCCCTGTCGCATGACATCTTATTTTCTTACTCTTTTGGGTAAAGGTTTTAAGCTCAAGGTTGATGTTTGTACGGTGATTTGGATGACGGTCAACGTTAGGAGCGAAAAGAACATGGGCCTGTGGGGGGCTATCCTCACCCTCGTCGGCAGCTTTATACCGTATGTTGGCGGCGTGATATCGCTGATCGGTTTCGTCTTGATACTGCTGGCACTCAAGGGTATAGGGGATGCCGTGAACGACGAGAGGCCTTTCAAGAACTATCTCTACGGCGTAATCTTCGCCATCGGCGGCTTGATAGTCATCATCGTCCTGCTGCTTGGGACGTTCGCCATCGTTCCAGCCGGATGGCGCCTCAGCGAATCTGCAGGGATAGGGCTGGCAATCGTGTTCTTCATACTGTTCGTGGCCCTGATAGTCGGAGCCGCCTACTTCCAGAAGAGGGCCTGGCTTGCGATGCACGAGATAACCGGCACCAAGGAGTTCAAAGATGCAGCCACATGGGTGTGGTGGGGTGCCCTGACGGCCATAATCCTAATTGGCTTCCTGCTGCTCCTGATCGCGCGCATCTTCGTTATAATAGGGTTCAACAACATGCCCGAGGAGCTCGGAGAAGAGCCCGAACCTGCCCAGGTTGAGGAAGTCATTTGGTAATCCCTTTATTTTATTGAAAAAAGAAAATGGTTCATAGCAGCCTGTCGAGGATTATCGCCGTAAGCGCCCCAACAGCCATGCCGGACTCAAGGATGCTGGCGATAACCCTCGGGAAGGTCGCCAGGAACTCCGCCGGGAGCTGGGGCGCGCCGAGACCGACTATCAGAGAAGCGGCCAGTATCAGCGTGTTCCGGTCGGTGAACTCGACCCTCTCCTTTATCAGCCTCAAACCTGTGACGCTTATCATACCGTAGAGGGCAAGCGTCAGCCCGCCGAGAACCGGGGCAGGCATCGAGGCGAGTATCCCGGCGAACTTTGGCAACAATGAGAGGAGCACCAGTATGACCGCGCCGACCTGAACCACGTGCCTGCTTCCCACCTTGGTGAGCGCGACGACGCCTATGTTCTCGGAGTAGCTAGTCGTCCCGCAGGCTCCGAGGAGGCCGGCTATTGAACAGGCCAGCCCCTCGCTGCCAATGCCCCTCGCTATCCGCTTCCCGTTTATCTCCGAGCCAGTCACCGCCGCTATTGCGTGGTAGTCGCCCACACTCTCAATGATGCTCACCATGAAGGCGAATAGCAGGAGCACGATCGCGGTGCCGTCAAAGACCGGTGCTCCCCAGGGGAAGGACCTTGGGACGCTCACCACTGGCAGTGTCTTCACCAGCCCGAAGTCCGCGAGGCCGAGGGGAATGCTCACAACGTAGCCGACCACGGCACCCACGACGACCGGCATGGCCTTTAGGCTTCCCTTCGCCCTGAGCGCCACGAGGACCGTCGTCAGGAAGGTCACCAGAGCCACGGCGCTGGCCTTAAGCAGTGTCCCTCCCGATGGGTCGGCGTAGAAGTTGAAGAAGTTCTTGACCGCGACGTCTGCGAGGCTGAATCCGATGAGGGTTATCGTCACGCCGGTGACGAGGGGAGTGAAGAGCTTCCTGACCCTCCCTATAACGCCGAGCCACCCTATTAAAGCCTCAATCAGTCCGCCGACTATCAAAGCTCCCTGAACCGCCGCCATCCCCAGGGAAGCGCCTATTGCTATCAGCCCGGGAATAAAGGCGAAGCTCGACCCCTGCACTATCGGATAGCGGGAACCTATCGTCGTCTGGAGCAGGGTAGCTATGCCCATCGCCAGCAGAACCGCCTGTATCATCAGAGCTATCTGGTCGCCGCTTAGTCCTATGGCACCGCCAACTACCAGCGGAACGGTAACCGTCGCGCCGAACATCGCCAGAACGTGCTGAATGCCGAAGACCAGAGCCTTCGCGGGTTCAACCTTTTCCTCGATTCCAATCTTTAAAACCGGCTTCTCGATTGTCTCGACCTTTTCCATTGAAGCCCGCTCAACCTGTGTAAGAGTTTGTTTAAAAAGTTTTCGTAGAATGTGGAAATAGACAAAAATCCGTCAAAAATTCGAAAGTCTCCACTACCATCCCTGCACCTTCCCCAGAACCTCGTCCGGAACCTTGCCCTCCTCGACGTCGGCTATGGCTTTCTCCAGCCTGTCAAGGCCTTCTTCGAGGAGCTCCTCCTCTATTGTGAGGGGCGGCTGGATCCTCAGCACGTTGCCCTGCAGGAACGCGAGTACGAGTCCGAGCTCGTAAGCGCGCCATACAACCTTTCTGGCTTCTTCGTAGGCCCTTTCCTTCGTCTCCCTGTCCCTCACAAGGTCAACGCCGAGCATCAGGCCGAGGCCGCGGACGTCACCGATGAGTTCGTGCTCCTCCTTCATCCTCTCCAGCCGTTTTTTCGCACGTTTTCCAAGCATCTCCGCCCTTCTAAGGAGGTCCTTCTCCTCGATCTCCTCGATAACAGCCAGTGCGGCCCTACTCGCCAGGGGATTACCGCTCAGTGTAAACGTATGGCCAAGGGGAGGCAGGGAATCGAGGATCTCACCCCTGCCTATTATCGCGCTTATCGGCAGTCCCCCACCGAGGGGCTTCGCGAGGGTTATTATATCCGGTTCAACCCCGAAGTGCTCTATCGCAAACCACTTTCCGGTCCTTCCAATCCCGCTCTGAACCTCGTCCACGGCCAGAAGGATGCCGTGTTCATCGAGGATTCTCTTCACCTTTTTGAAGTAGCCGTCGGGCGGAACGACCATTCCGGCATCCCCCTGTATTGGCTCGGCGAAGAGCGCTGCAGTCCCTTCCGCGTAGACCTCCCCTTCGAACTTCTCCCTGATGTAGGAGACGCACTCCATCTTACAGCTCCCCGGCTCTCTGCCGAACGGACAGCGGTAGCAGTTGGGATAGGGAATGTAGTGAACGTCGCTCAGCTCCCCCACTATGGAGCGAACCTCGAAATCGAGGCCGGTTATGCTCATGGCGCCGTAGGTCGCCCCGTAGTAGCTCCTGAGGTAGCTCAGGATGGTCCTCCTCTTGGTATATGCCCTCGCGAACTTTATCGCACCATCATTGGCATCGCTTCCCGTCATCCCGAAGCTGACCTTCGGGCTCTCAATCGGCGCTATCTCAGCGAGCTTTTCAGCCAGGAGAAGCGGCTCAACCGGGAAGCCGTAGATGAAGGTGAAGTGGATAAGCCTTTCAGCGCTCTCTTTTATGGCTTTCACCACCCTGGGGTTGTTGTGGCCGACGTTTTGAACTGCCGCATCGCTCAGAAAGTCTATGTACTCCCTGCCCTCGATGTCCCAGACGCGGGCGTTCTCGGCCCTAACGCCGACTATGGGGGCATAGGTAACGCGTGCCGACCTTGGAAAAACCAGCGAATAACGCTTCAGGACTTCCTCCTTATTCCGGGGATAGCTCATGCTCTCACCGTACTGCTATACGCGTTTGAAATTAATAGCAATTTCGCCAAAATTTTGCGAATTCCGTGGAAATATTTAAAAACATAACATCAAATTGACAAAAATAGGTGGAAAAAAATGCGGGACAACCGGCATCTTGACGGGCTGGACAGGATGATACTCCACATTCTCCAAGAGGACGGAAGGGCCAGCTACTCCGAGATAGCAAGACGCCTGAAGGTCCCGGAATCAACCGTCAGGCTTCGTGTGAAGAAGCTGATGGAACGGGGCGTCATCAGAAAGTTCGCGGCGCTGATAAACCCCTTCAAAGCGGGCTACTCGATAGTCGCGTTCATAGCCGTTGACGTGGAGCCGAGCAGGGTGAAAAAAGCGGCTGAGGAGCTGAGTAAACTCCCCGAGGTGGACGTCCTCGGCATAGCGACCGGGGCGCACGATATACTCATGCAGGTTACAGTCAAAGACCTTCAGGAGCTGGAGGGGTTCCTTATAGAGAAGCTCGGAAGGATAGAGGGAATAAGGAGCACGGAAACGTCTATCCTGACGAGCGTGAGGAAGTGGGGCTACGCGAGGGTGTTTTAGGTCACCCTCTCAAGCCCCTCCCTTTTGACGATATAAGTGTCCTCGTGCTTTATGGCACCCTCCGGGATCATAAGGGGTGGGTGTATTATCGTAAGAACCATGTTCTCCCGAACCTTCGCGGCCCTCTGCGGGACGACGATGGTGGTTATCGGCGGCTCCTCGATGAGGAGGCCGACACCGTGGGTGTAGCCGGCCAGGTAGGCATCGGCGAATCCCTTCTCCTTGAAGAACTCCGCGAGCTTCTTCTCGACGGTGTTCAGTGGGACTCCAACCCTGGTTTCCTCAAGCGCAAGCCTGTAGGCCTCTTCTTTGACCTCTATGGCCCTCATGACCCTCTCGCCGGGATCACCAACGATGAAGGTCCTCGCCATGTTTGAGTAGTAGTGGTTCCAGTCCGCCCCGATGACGACGGTAACGACACCGTTCTCCGGAACCCTCAGGTCGCGGAAGGGTTCGGCGTGCGCCCTGGGAGTTACGGAAACGTAGACCTTGGGATCCTCGCTTCCGTTGAGCATGAGCTCCCTGACCACCTCCGCCGCTATCTCAAGCTCGCTCATTCCGGGTTTTATAACCTCTTCCGCCACCTTCATTCCACGCTGGGCTATCTTCCCTGCCCTCCTGATGTTGTCCAGCTCCCAGTCGTCCTTCACCATCCTCAGGCCCATCGTGATGTCTAGAACGTCAACTATCTCGATCGTGGGGTTGAGGCGCTCGAATATCTTGAGGAATATCAGGTAGGCGTCGCGCTCTATGCCGAACTCAAGGCCAACCCTCTGAAATCCGTTCCCGTGTATCCACGTTACTATGCCCGCCATCAGGTCCTCAACGCGCTGGAACTCCACAACGTTTTCAATCCAGCTCTTCTCCCTGAAGAGCTCGGCCTCACCCTTAATGATGTAAACCACCGGCTCGCCCTCTGCAGGAATTAAAAGGCTCGGGCGGAGCCACTTGGTTCCGGTGAAGTAAATGAAGCTGGAAAGGGTTCTGATCACAGCTCCATCTACCTCGTTCTCCCGTAGAAGCCTCTGAAAGCGTTCCACGCGTCTTTTGAAAATCTCAGGATCTCCGCGCATTTACACCACCTTGATAACGAGGAATGCCATGTCAAGGCTTCCCTCGTTGAAGACCGCGTGCGGCACTTCCTTCGGGAGATATACGGCGGTTCCCTTCTTAACCTCTGCCCTTTCGTCGCCGACCTCCACGATGCCCCTACCCTTGAGGACATATATGAAAGCATCAACCGGCGTTGTATGTCTCTTCAGGCTCTCACCGGGCTTCAGGGTTATGTAAAATATCTGGGCACTTCCCTCGTCCATCAGCTTTCTCACGTCCACTCCGTGGGGGTTGTCAACCCGCGGGGCGTCTTCAACCCTAACGACCATCATCTCAATCCCTCCAGTCCAGCAGTCTCTTTTCGCCCTCAATCCTTTTATACGGCTCGATGTCCATGGTCATTTCAAGTGTTCCCAGGTAGTTGCCCTCCTCGTCAAAGAGCGGCACGTATTTTATGTAAACGTACTTCGGTCCGAGCCTGAGCCAAAAGGTCGCCTCCTTCTTTCTGCCCTCCTTGAATGCCCTGAGTATCTTGTTGACAATGTGGACGCTCTTCGGCGGATGACAGAGCTGGACGGGCCTTCCGAGCACGGAGGGGGTTCTGGTGAATATTCTCTCGCCGGGTGAGAAGAAGCGAACGCGGTCGTCCTTGTCTATGAAGGTCACGTCAACCGGCAGGGCCTCGAATATTGCCTTCAGCTCCTTCAGGCTGACGAAGCCAGTTCCGAGGTCTATGTCGCCGTCCCTCTTAAGCTGGCTCTTGTCGAACTCCAGTGGTTGACCTTTCAACGCCTGCTGAACCTCCTTTGGAAGGTTCAGAAGCTCCTCAACGCTCAGTTCGGGATTGATTTCCCAGGGATGCAGCGGTTTAACGTCCTCGCCGGGATCCCAGGCGGGCGGGTCGACCTTGTAGTAGCCAATCTCATCCTCCTGCATCCTTATTGCCTTCCACTCGCCCTCACTCAGGAGAGCTTTAAGGGTCGGGTAGTAGATGTTGTTCTCCCTGAAGACCATGTCGCTCAGCGCGAAGGAAGCCTCGCCCGCCTTTTCCTTAAAGCGCTCGACGAACTCTTCCCATGGCATCTCGTCCCTCTTCCTCAAAAGCTCGGCAAGCCTCTTTATCATGAACCTGATTTCGTCGTGTTTTGTCCAGAGGACGGTTGCTATGGCAGTTAAACCCCTTCTCTCGATGTAGGGGAAGGTGAGCATCTCGTCGCGGTTGTAGTGGGTGAAACCGACCTTCCGAAGGTTGCCCACTATCTCCTCCAACACTCCCAGGATTTCCTCCCTCATGCGCTCATCCTTTGTGGTCGCCAGAGTCCTTGCATAGAGGTTGAGCATCTCGGCGTCCTTCATTATCTCCTTGTTCTCAAGGTAGCGTATCTTCAGCGGATGCCCGTCGGGGAGGTCTTTCTCCTCAAGTTCCTCCGTTCCAGCAACAGCTTCCCTGAACAGCTCGACGTGCAGGTCGCACATCTTGGCTATGTCCTTGGCGGAGATTCCCTCTTTAACGAGCTCCTGCTCTATGATTGGAATCTCAAGGGGCGAAATGCCGCTCAAAACCTGGCGGAATTCCTCCTTGAGCTTATTCACGTCCTCGCCCTCGTGGATTTTAAGGAGAAGCTTCTTCAGCTGCTCCTTCTTATATTCGCGGTTGTTCAGCAACTCAGTCATCTTTATCACCTTCATGACGAGTGTCATACTGGGTACTTTTAAGCGTTTCTGGGCAGATTTGCCCAACAATCTTTATATGTCGCGTGTCATAGGAGGTAACGGTGATGAAAATGATGCTCGATGTCCGTGGATTACAGCCTCCCCAGCCGGCGGTTATGATAATAGATGCCCTCGGAAAGCTCAAGGTCGGGGAGACTCTTGAAGTCATAGGCGACAAGCCCTTCGTTGACATGCTGGGAAAACTTGAAGAAGCCGGCTATCGTGTTGAACTGAAAGAGGTTGGGGGCGCATTCGTGCTCAGGATAATGAAGACCGAGAACTCCAAGGAGCTTACGATGGAGGTCAAAGAGTGCGACGATAAGCTGGACGAGATAACGGAGGAAACCAACGTGGGCAAGCTTCTCAAGGCCTATCCTGAATCCCTGAAGATACTTGTGAAGTACGGCTTCTCCCCCCTTGAGAACCCCGAGATGAGGAAGACCCTCGCGAGGACGATAACCCTGAGGGGAGCAAAGGAGCTCATCGGCATGAGCGACGAGAAGTTCAAAGAGATGATGGCGGAGCTGAAGGCGCTGGAAAAGAGGTGAGACTTTTCTTTAACTCCCCCTTATTCTTAAGTTGCATAATTCAACAATGAAACAATTACATGGCAAAGATTAAAAGAAAGGGAGCCTCAATCCAGCTCCTCCGCGAGCGGGGCACTCTCATCGACGCTGATGCCCTTGCTCAGCATATCCTTTAGATCCTTCTCGGGGTCACCGGTAAGTCTGAGGTCGAACTGTCTCCTGAGGATTTCAAACACACTGGGAGTCAGGAACTCCGGCGGTTTTGGTCCGATGTAGATGCCCTTTATCCCGAGGTAGAGGAGCGAGTAGAGTATCGCTATGGCCTTCTGCTCCATCCAGCTCAGGACTATGCTGACCGGCAGTGAGTTGACGTCGGTGCCGAGCTCGCTGGCCAGTGCAACTGCGATTTCAATTATCGAGTAGACGTTGTTGCACTGTCCGAAGTCCAGGAAGCGCGGGATGCCCTCTATGGTGCCGTAGTTCCTCGCGTTGTAGCGGAACTTGCCACACGCTGCCGAGAGTATGAGCGCATCGTCGGGAATCAGCTCGGTGAGCCTCTCGTAGTAGCCCATACCCTTGTGCGGTGTATCACAGCCGCCGACCACGAAGATGTGCCTTATCTTGCCCTCCTGGATCAGCTCTATGAGCCTGTCCTTCATGGCCAGGACGTTGGTGTGGTGGAAGCCGGTGAGGAGCTTTCCACCGTCGTAGGCCTCCATTCTCGGCGTTTCAAGGGTGCGCTTTATGAGCGGCTCGAAGTTGTAGTCCTCTATGTGTGGGACTCCCTCAAGACCCGCTATTCCGACGGTGAAGATTCTGTCCTGGTAGGCTTTCGTCGGCTGCTGGACGCAGTTGCTCGTTCCCAGGATTACGCCGGGAAACTCAGCAAATTCCTTCTTCTGGTAGAGCCACGACCCTCCCCAGTTGCCGTAGAGGGCCTTGAGCTTCCTCAGCTCGGGGTAGGCATGGGCCGGGAACATCTCGGCGTGGGTGTAGACCTTAATCTCCTCCTCAAGGCCTTTCTCCTCAATCTGCCTGAGGAGTTCGTATAGAGCTTTGTAGCTGTGGCCGGTGACGAGTATGCCGTGTCCCTCGGCAGTTCCGGTCGGGACTTCGACGGGTTCGGGCCTTCCGAAGGTCTCAACGTAGGCCCTATCGAGGAGCTTCATGGCCTCAAGGTGAACCCTTCCGTTCTCAAGGATAAGCTCAAGGAAGCGGTTCTTGTCAAAGTTGACGTTGGTAAGGGTTGAATACAGCGCCTCAGCCAAAAAGTGGCCTATCCTCGGGTCGTCGTAGCCGACCTCAAGGGCGTGGTAGTAGTATGCCGAGGTACCCTTTATGCCATAGAGGAGCGCCTCCTGGAGTGAGTTGAGGTCTGGGTCCTTGCCGCAGACTCCTCTTATCGTACATCCTCCGGCAAGACTCATCGAACACTGGTTGCAGAGCATATCCAAATTCTCCGGAACTTTTATCATCTTCAATCCCTCCTTTATGACACGTGTCATATCCTTCGATTATAGATGAAGCGTCCTTCATAAAAGCCTTGCGGTTTCTTAACCTAAAGCGACTATATGACTTATGTCATGTAAACCTGAGTGGGGGCTTGACAGAAACCCTTAAATATTCCACCCGTCATAAAACCTATCATGAAGACTAACGCGTTTGAAGTGACCTCGCGCTACGTGTATCCTTCACTCAGGCGTAGGCTCGTTGAGATACTCTACGAAAAGGGCCTGAAGCAGACTGAGATAGCCGAGCTCCTCCACATAACACAGTCGGCAGTTTCCCGCTATCTTCGGATGGACAGGGGCGCGTTGATGGACGTTTCCAGCTATCCCGATATAGAGGAGGAACTCCAGTCCCTTGCCCGGGAGATCGTCGAGAAAAAGCCGGGCGAATACGAGATACATCGGAGAATAGTAGAAATATCCCTGGAGATGCTTGGAAAGGGATACGTCTGCTCCATTCACTCCGAGGTTGACCCCGAAGTTGACCCGGGGGAGTGCAACGTCTGCCTCGAACTTTTCGGGTGAGCTAAGTCTTCTCGGCTCAGCTAAAGGAAGGTTTAATACCTTTCGACGCCGATTTTAATGGAGGTGATTGGGATGAAAAGGGCCCTGGTTACCCTCACACCACCCGAGAGCAAGAGACTCATCGCAAAGGCCGTCGTGGCCATGCCCGAAGTTCAGCACGCCCTCAAGCACGGCTTCGTGTACATAGCCACCGGCACAACGGCCGCCTACGTAGCCGAGGAAATCCTCGGGGAGAAGATAGAGAAGGAAAAATGGACCGTTGGAGTGATAAGCAAGGGCAGGACATGTGTCACGCCCAAGCAGACTTGGCCGAAGCACCTCGTCCTCTACAGGGGTGAGCCCTTCGATGACCCGCTTGAGGCCCTCAAGAGGATGGGGCCGAAGGACGTCTTCATTAAGGGCGCCAACGCGATAGACATCAACTGGAACGTCGCCGTCTTCGCCGCCGCCCCGGACGGGGGGACGATAGGCAAGACATTCGGATGGACTATAACCAAGGGCGTCTTCACGATAACGCCGGTCAGCCTCGAGAAGTTCGTGCCGACGCCTGTCGAGGAGAGCGCAAAGCTGACGGGCATATACTCCTTCGACTGGGGGACGGGGCTTTACTCCGCCCTCGTGCCGATACCGCACTCCCACCCGGTTACCGAGGTGGAAGCATACAGGATTCTGGCGGACGTGGAGGCGATCCCGATAGCGGCAGGCGGTGCTGGCGGTGCAGAGGGAAGCGTCACCCTCGTCCTTGAGGGGGACGACGAGGCAATGGATAGGGCGAAGGAGATAACCAAGGCCGTCAAGGGTGAACCGTATCTCAAGCCGTACACCGAGGACTGCTCGGTCTGCCCGTTCGCCAAGATCTGCGGCCTTGGGAGCGGCGCTTTCTGAGGTGGTGCTCGGTGAAGCGGGTTCTCGTCTTCTTTCTTTTGATCCTTCTGATGGCTCCCCTTGTCCTAGCGGACGATGACGGGGAAGAAAACGAGTACGAGGCCGGCTACGGCGGGCTCGCCGCCCTTGGAGTGGGCCTTATAGCGGCTGGCGTCGTTTATTATTCCCTGACCAAGAGAAAGCTCGTCATAGTCCACAAGAAGTCCAGTGAGTGGGGCTTTGAGATAAGGCCAGAGCACCCATACATGACGATTTTTGGCCCGGTGTATCCCCTCACCATCCACCACGTCCTCACCATAACGGGAACGCTGCTGGTCTTCGTCCACTTCTTCTCATGCGACAACTACTCGGGACTCACGGGAGGCACGGGGCTCGCAATGGGCATCGTACTGGTTCTGCTGAACCTGAACGGGTTCATCGGCAGGTACATACACGGAAAGGTTCTTCTCGCGGCGAAGAAGCACGACAGGAAAATGGCAAAGAAGTTTGTGGGCATACTGGGCCACTGGAAGAAAGTCCACATAGCCCTGGCCGTTCTGTTCGCAGTTCTGCTGGCCATCCACCTTGCAACTGGCGATTAAGACCATATGAACTCTTTTTCAAGGATTCCTTTTTAAACTCGCTTTTTTCTCTTTTCTAACGGGGGTGAGGGGATGGACGAGCTTGAGATGATAAGGAGAAAGAAGATGCTCGAACTCATGAAGAGGGCGGGAATGATAGAGGTCAAGCCGAAGAGAAAGGTGGTCATCGAGGTCATAACGTCACCCGGCTGTCCCTACTGCCCGATAGCCTGGGCAATGGCCCAGGAGCTTGAGAGAAAGTACGAGGGGGTCGTTGCGAGGGAACTCAGCGTGGCAACCCCTGAAGGGCAGAGAAAGGCCATGGAGCACAACATAATGGGGACGCCCACGGTGCTCATAGACAACAGGGTGGAGTTCATAGGGGTTCCGAACTTTGCAGAGTTTGAGAGAAGGGTGAGGGAAAAGCTCGGTTTAGAGTGAAGCCCCAGTGAGAACCCAGATTCCTATGGCTATCAGCAGCATTCCCGCTACCACCGAAAGCTCCCTGCTGTGCCTCACCATCGCCTGGGAGAAGCGCTTGCTCTCGGTGACGCTGCCCATCGCCAGCAGTATAACGACCAAGGGGAGCACGAAAACTATGTTGTAGAGCGCCAGAAGGAGGAACGCGAGGGCCTGGCCGCCCTTGGAGATTATTATCGCATAGACGAGGTAGCTACCGGCGGAGCACGGGAGAAGGGTCGTCGAGACTATAACCCCGAGCGTGAAGGCCCCAACGGCGGTTGCGTCGCTGCTGAATATCCTCCTCCGTATCTTGCTTTTGTCGCCCACGCGGGACTTCTCCATCAGCCCCGTGGCTATGGTGTAGGCACCGAAGACTATCGCCGCAGCTCCGGCAACCCAGAGGGGCAGGTAACCGGCGAAGTACAGCAGGCCGACTCCGAGGAGGTAATAGGATATGTAAACCGCGGCTATGAATGCGGCCCCTATGAAATACAGCCTCCTCTTTGATATCTCCCTGACGGAGAGTGCTATGAGGAGCATGGTGTATATGACGAAGGTGCACGGGTTTATCGAGTCGCTCATTGCCAGGGCGAAGAACTTGGGTATAAAGTCTACCATACCCAGCGCCCACAGCGCAAGGGAGCTCACTCCGAAGGACACCAGAAGAATTATCGCCAGTCCTTTTATCTCACTCCTCATGATGGTCAGTTATCGCCACTCTTTTTGTGGGTTTCGAAAACAAAAAGTTGGGAACGAAAGGTCACCGCCTTTTCTTCCACAGAACCAGCGGAATAACCGCGAGAACGGCCACTATTCCAGGACCGCAGATCCCATTGCCGGAGTCCGTGGTGGTGCTGGAAGGCGTTTCTGATTCGGTGGTCGTTGTGGTCTGGCTCTCCTCGGGCATTCTGTGCTCAACGTATATCGCCTGAAGCTCCTGTATTATTGTTTCGTTCTTGATTATGTACGCCTGTCCCCCTGTGAAGAGTATTAAACCCCCGTTGTCAAGGGCAGCCTGCACAATCTTCGGGGTGGCGGAGACGTTGTATTCTCCCTCGACTATCGCCACGAGCTTTCCATCGTACGCTATGCCTATGGCGGGCACTCCGGCTATTCCGGTGTATTTGTACTGGGCCGAAAAGAGCTTGTTGTTCTCCTCGTTGTTGATCAGCTCATAGTACGTTAGGCTGTTCTCACCGTAGAACTTGGGTATCTCTTCCTTCATTTTCTGACAGTGGGGACACGTCTCTAGGCCGTACATGTAGAAATGGAGCTTGCTTGGGTCGATCTGGGTTTCGGCGAGGGCATAGGAGACCGTTGAAAACACCAGCAGACCTATGAAAAACAACACCAGTTTCCTCATTTTCTCACCTGAGTCTTATTCTCGTGGGAAGTTATAAACTTTGGCCGCGGAAAGCTTAAATCCTGGGAGTTGCAAAAGTTTTGGGGATAATCATGCAGGAGTGGTATCGCTCTCGGGCGCTCTATGAGGCTGTTCTTAAGCTCGTTAATTCGGGAAAAGTGAAAGAGGCCATAGAAATGGCCGATGGCATACCCGACAAAGTGATCAGATCAAAGGCATTCTCCCACATAGCGGTTGAAGTCGCACGGAAGGGTTCGCCCTACAAGGAGGCCCTTGACCGGGCTATCCAGGCGGCGCTCGATATAGAGAACCACGAGGAAAGCACAAAGGCCCTAATGAGCCTGGCCTTTGAGTTTTTGAATCTGGGCAAACCAGACGATGCCCTTCACGTATCAAGATACATCACCGACATTTCCAACAGGTCAAAGGTCGAGGCGGAGGTCGCTCTCACGCTCGCAAAAGCAGGAAAGATTTCGGAGGCCATGGAGCTCATCAATGGAATTATGGATGAGGACGTCAAAACGTGGGCAATGTCAAGGCTCGCAAGCCAGCTTTAGCTTAATTCTGTCTATTTTTCCAAGATTTTTGGGGAATTTTAACACCAATCCATCCACAAGGCTTTTTTACGCTCCTCTCTTCCCCGTTGGGGGTGAGAAAAATGGATGGCGGAGCGATAATAGGACTGATAGGAATGCTGTTGCTGGTGAGTTCGTGGGTTCCTCAGACGTGGGAGACCATAAAGACCAGAAAATGCCCGCTTAACATGCAGTTCATACTGATATACGTGACGGCCTCGACGCTGCTCACCATATACTCCTACCTGATAGGGGACTGGATATTCTTCGCCCTGAACTTCCTTGCGGCATTTCAGAGTGCCATAAACCTGACAGTAAAACTGATGGAAAAGAAAAGGTAGGTTTATTTCCTCTCGTAGAGGCCGACGAGCTCTCCCCACTGGATAACGTGGCCTGCCATGGCCCTTTCCAGTTCTTCCCTGCTTGAGCCGGGTTTGATATTGAGAGTCGTATCGAGCGCATAGACCTTGAAGTGGTAGTGGTGGACGCCGTGGCCCCTCGGCGGACACGGACCACCGTAGCCTATCCTTCCGAAGTCGTTGCGTCCCTGAACAACGTGCACCGGGGCATCAACCTCAGGCTGAGGGGGCACACCTTTGGGAATCTCCCCGAGCGGTGGGATGTTCCAGGCTATCCAGTGGGTGAACGTTCCACCGGGGGCGTCGGGGTCGTCCATGATGATGACTAGGCTTTTGGCCTTGGGGTCTATGTGGCCGATGAAGATGGGAGGATTGACGTTCTCACCATCGCACGTGAACTCAACGGGTATGTACTCTCCGTTGTGGAATATCGAACCGATCTCCAAATCCATACCAACCCCTCCTTCGGGCTTTTCTTGGGACGTGCATCCAGCGGCCAGCGTCCCAAAAATCAAAACCAGCGCTACCACGAATTCCTTCATATGAACAATTAAGTTTTCAAACGTAAAAATATTTCGGCCTTAGATTTTATTAAGTTCAAAGTCAAAGAGGGGGCTGGTGATGCACGTGGAGCTGAAAGGGAAGGTTGCCCTCGTTACCGGCGGAGGAAGGGGGATAGGAAGAGCGATAGCGATAGCCCTCGCGGAGAAGGGAGCGAACGTCGCCGTGAACTATGCCCACAGCAGGGAAAAGGCCGAAGAGACCGCCGAACTCTGCCGTTCCTATGGAGTTGACGCGATTGCCGTAAAGGCCGACGTGAGCAATCGCGAGGAGGTCAGAAAGATGGTCGAGGAGATCATCAATCACTTCGAAAGGATAGACATCCTCGTGAACAACGCGGGAATCCTCGGAAGGGCCCTGAAGCCTATGGAGGTCACCGATGATGACTGGGACGCGGTTCTCGGCGTCAACCTCAAGGGGGCCTTCATAGTCACCCAGGAGGTTCTCAGATACATGAAGAGGGGCAAGATAGTGAATATAGCCTCGATAGCCGGCAAGGACGGCGGGACGGTTGGTCCCCACTACGCCGCATCGAAGGGCGGGCTGATAGCCCTCACGTTCAACCTCGCGAGACATCTGGCTCCCGATATACTCGTCAACGCTGTCGCTCCCGGCCCGGTTGACACAGAGCTGATAAGCCCCGAGATAAAGGAGAGGCTCCGCTCGCTCTCGCTGACCGGGGAGATAGCCAGACCGGAAGAGATAGCCCACGCCGTGATATTCCTCCTTGAAAACGACCACATAACGGGCGAGCTCATAGACGTCAACGGCGGCAGGCTGATGGACTAGACAGGTGTTGCCAGGGCATTTCCCTGTCATTTTTCACAATCCTACCCCATCAAAAATTATATAATCCTTTAATACGTCCTTAGAGTTAATGGAGAATGTTAACACCTATCCGACTCTCCGGGGGCGTGAAAAATGAAAACGGTTCGGACATCCTGGATGCTCTTAAACCCGGAGAGACTGTGATAATCGAATACGACTCTCTGACATCACCAGTAGCATGCTTTCACTACATAGTGAAATGGGCTAAAGAGCGAGGACATCGGATAGTCATTGATGATGTTTTAGACACCTTGTATCTCTATAGAGCTCATCTAAAACTGGCAGGAATCGACGTTAGAGATATCGACGATGTCGAAGTTATTAAAGAGGCAGGTCTTTTAGATGTTGGTAAGGTTGTGGCACGGTTAGAGCTCAAACAGTATGCCATTAGAAAAGTAGAGTACGAGCGTGTCTACGAACCTCTTCTGGAGAGGGGAGTGGTAGTAGACATAGTTTTAGGGTCTGAGAAGCTTTTTGTAATATCAGACATAAAAGCTGGTATGAATCTTATAAACGCAATCCTGAGTTATACCGGAGACGAACGCAGAATCGCATTTTACTTCATCAACAAAGACCTTCTGGAGATTAACAATCCTCGCATTTTACCTCTGCTTGAGGAAGTTGCAACTACTGTCATAAAAATGACCAAAGAAAAAAGCCAGTATTTGCTATCGGTCATGAAGTCTATAACTCCGGAGATAGAAGGAGTGACGCTTCCTCTGAAAAGAGATTACTAAACCTTTTTTTAACTCCACTCATTTAGCATTTTGAGGTGCTTCTATGAGAGTGCTCTGGGAGAAGGAAATTCCAGCGGATGAGATAGTCGTCTCACCTAGGCCGGTCTGGAAGTGCCGCTCCTGTCCAATGTACGGGAAGAGGCCGGGCTGCCCACCACACGTTCCGGGCTGGAGGGAGGCTAAAGAGTGGGTGCGGCACTTCAAGAAGGCCTTAATAATAAAGTTCGAGGTAAACATGGACCGCTTCGAGCAGGACAAGAGGGAAGCCCTACTGTACCTGTTAAAGCGGGAGGAGGAGCTTTTCCGGGAGGGAAAAATGTATGCCACCGCGCTGTTCCCAGGAAACTGCAACCTATGTGACGACTGTCCGTTTGAGAGGGGAGAGCCCTGCAGGATGCCAACGAAAGTCAGACCGAGCTTATGCGCCATCGGCATCGAGATGGGAAGGATTGTCCGAATGGATTTCTCCGAAAGCGTTTTGTACGGGATGGTGCTAGTTGAGTGAAGAAAGTGGTGGCCACAAAATACTGTAATGCCGGAGGAATTTGTGATGGTATCTTCAAGGAAGATAGCGTACGTGACCTTGCTGGGCCGATCGGGGTGGGCCCTTGTGAATACGTATTATGCGGTGGTTTCGAAGGGAAAAAAACCGGAGAAGGTGTTTATATTCACGGAGGAGATCTACCGGGAGAAGCTTCCAAAGGTCATTGATGCGTTGAGGGCCATCTCCCAGGCGTACAACTTTGTTCCAAAAATTGAAACGGTGATCATTCCCGATAACAGCTTCCTTGAGGCCGATAGAAAGTTCAAGGAGCTTTTCAAAAGCCTTGAAAGGGATGGATACACAATCGGCCTGGACATAACGTCCGGACGAAAGGCTCTGGCCACCGCTGCAGTGGTTCAGCTCAGGGAGTTCCCCGTGGACAGGATAATATACCTGGCCCTCCTCGATATGGACTTCCCAGATAGACCGTACATGATGATTCCCAAACACATGCAGCGTCTCAAGAACTTCTTGGGTGATGAAAATGCACAGCCTCACTGAGGTCATAGAGAAGCCGGAGCTCCAGATACTGCTCAACGTCCTGGGCGAGGTCAGAGTAAGCTATCCGCTGTACGGCATCAATCTGCTGAGGGCAAAGCCTATAGAAACAGGCTACCGCGTCGAAGTTACCGTTGACAGAAGGGAATTCAACGAGAGGGTTCCTGAGTATCTCTCCCATGAACTGCCCACCTACACGGACTTCTACGAGACCTTCATATCCTCGGGAATAATCCTCTACGACAACGTGGACGAGTTCCTCCAGAACCTTGAGCTCTACGAGAGGCTGAAGAAGGGAGTGGCCTTCGCCCCCGACACGAACCTCTTCTACCACCGCTTCATCTCGGGCTTCAGGCCCCTGGACAGGTACCAGATAGTCGTGGCGGAGGGCGTGAAGAAAGAGATTGAGAACGCGATGAACTACAAGTACCGCCACCGGGAGCTGGAGGAGATAAGGCGCGAGGTGAGGAACGGAACCCTTGTCAGAGAGTTCAGCAACAGGAGGACAAAGAAGAGCAGAAAAGCCGCGTACATAGCCCTCAAGGAGTTCGAGAGGTTGAAGGACAGGATAATCATAGCGGAGAACGTTAAGGAGCCGGCCCACAACAACGACGAAATAATAGTGAAGTCCCTCAAGCACTACGACAACATGACGCCGACCCTGCTGGTCTTCCTAACGGCGGACATAGCGATAACCGACGTGGCCGAGATGGAGGGGCTTGAGTACTTCCTCTTCAGGTACCCGCGCAGGGAACTGGGAAGGCATGATGTAACGGCGTACCAGCTCAGAACACTGCTCTTCAACCTCGCGGCGGTCTTCGGCGTCATAGAGGTGAATGGAATAATCGTGTTCGGCGAGTTCGGAGGCAAGGGTGGTCTGAACGAGCTGAAGCTGGTCTTCCCGACGGAGAACCGGGTCTACCACGAGTTCGAATTCCACCTCAAGCTGAGCAGAAAGCTGATGAGGATAATGGGGGGAAGATAGAAGGGCATCACTTCAGCATCCCCTCAAGCTTCTCCACGAACTCCATGCTCCTCCTGAGGTCCGCGAAGTACTCCTTCGCCCTCTCGATGTGCTCCTTCTCCACCCTGCCACCCTTTGCCAGAACACTGGCCGGAGCAAGGAGCTGCACCGCGTAGCGCAGGCTGGTCTTCTCTCCGAGCTCCGCGAGGTACTCTATCGCCTCCTCGCTGACGTCGATCTTCTCCTCCTTTGCGCGTATCTTGACTATCTCCCTTATCTCCTCCTTCCTGTAGGGCTCGGTGTTGATTATGAGCAGCCTGTCGAGCATGTCGATGGGTATTCCGTGCGGGGCTTCGAGGTCGGTGCCCCTTATCTTCGTCCTTCCGCGGTTGGTAGCGAGGATCAGGATCGGCGCAAGCTCGCTCTCCATCGCCCTCGCAAGGAACGAGAAGGCCTCGATGTCGAGCATGTGAACCTCGTCTATGAATAGAACCCCCGGCACGAGGCTGGCCTTTCCTTCCTCGATCCACTTCTTGACGGTCTCATCAACGCGCTGCCTTATCTCGTCGCTTATCTCAGCCCCAGTGCTGAAGAGCAGGCCGAATATGTTGCCCCTAGCGTTGGCAACGTCGAGGTCGTGGAGTGTAACCGTGTAGGTGAACTCCTTTATCTTGAGAACCGGGCCGCTGGGAAGGTTCACCTTGCGCTTGAAGAACAGGCCCTCTTCCTCCTTGGTCGTGCCTATCTTGGAAATCCTTCCGGTCTCGGCGTCAATCTGTATGACGTCACCCTCCTCAACGCCCATCTCAAGCAGCTGGTACGCTATCTCCCTGCCGGCCCTGATAGTCTTCTCATCATCCTTCGTGCGGAGGGTTATGAGGACGCTCTCCGGGATTTCAACGTAAGGGTTGAACGGGTGCCTCGTCCTGTTGATTTTGATCTCCCTGACTTCCCCCTCGTAGACCTTCCTCTCCTCACTTATCCTTACCCCTATAGCCCTCCTGAGGGCCTCCTTCAGGAACTCCGTCTTCTTGACCTCAGCGGAGTAAATCTCACTTCCAGCGATCTGGACGAAGGGAACGTCCTCGCCAAGCTCCCTCGCTATGCCCATCGCAATGGCGGTCTTACCGCTGCCGGTCGGGCCGACGAGGAGGATTCCCTTGCCGGCGAGCTTGCCGCGCTTGATGAGCTCGACCGCTATTCCGGCCGCTTCCCTCGCCTTGATCTGCCCGACCATCCCATCCCCCATGAACCTGGCCTTCCCGTTCTCGTCGAGGCCGAGGCCCCTTATGTGGGAGTGGCTGCCAATCCTCTCAAAGCTCCTCGGTGCGGTCACTTCCTCTATCACTGGCACGACACCACCCCCCAACCTTTAATCTTTCCAGGGGTTACTAAAAGAGGGGAGATTTAAAAATTTGACGGCGCGGCTCAGGCCGTCGATCCCGGGCATCACTCACCCTAAAGGCCAATGTCATCATCGCCGTACTCACTTCGGGGAATCCCTTAAAAGCTCACCTGTATTTAAACCAGAAGTACAGCGACGCCCCTCCCACGACTATGGAAACCGCGAGGAGGAAAGCACCGACGAACCTGGCCACGTATGAGCCTTCCCCAAGGGCCAGCCACCCCATTATCAGCCCCGCCGGAACCAGGAGCAACACCGATTTTTCGGAATTCCATAGGAGGGCTACCCCAATGAGGCCGCCCGCAAGGAGATAAAGCGGATTCCCATAGTTTAGAAACAGCAGGATTGGAAGGAGAACGCCGAGGATGAGGTATGCATCCCCAGAACGCCTGGAAGGTTTCGAGCGGGTGATTAGATAAACTCCGGAAAAGAGAGCCACGAACGCCGCCAGGAGGAGCACGAGAGAAAGCCCTCCGCTGGAGCCCTGGAAATATGTGGAGAGGCCAGCGAAGAGGAGGGAGAGCGCAATAAGCACCTTGCCCTTCACGCTCCCACCTCAGAGGACGTTGAGGTACTTGTGCACCTGGAAGCTCAGGCCGACGTTCTTCCGGCCCATTATCCTGGCCGCCTCACTATAGAACTTCATAAGTCTCTCCTGGGAGACGTCAATCGGCTCTCTCGGCTGGATGACGAGCGGTGCCAGCCCTTTCAAAAGCTCCGCGTACCAGCGGACGTTTTCGAGCTTCGTTTCGGAAGTAACGACGAGCTTGGCGTAGGTCTTCGCTCCCGCTTCCTTTAGAATCCTGATGCTCTCGACCTCCCTGAGGACGAGGCCTTTCCAGTCCTCCGTGGCGCTGGCGGTCTCGTCCTTTATGTCAACGCTCGCGTAGTCGACGAGGTGTACTACATCTTTAACAAGCTCGGGAAGTCCTCCATGAGTTTCGAGGAAGTTGTCAAAGCCGAGCTCCTTCATGCGTTCCATCAAGGCCTTCAAAGCTTTCACCTGGAGGGTGGGCTCCCCACCGGTGTAGCTTATCGAGTGTATGTCACCGGTATCGAGGCTCAGAACGGCATCGATGACCTCATCGAGCGAAGCAGGGTTGGGCCTGTACTCGAACTTCCCGGTGAAGGGCTCAACCTCGTATCTCCAGCGGGAAACCCGGGAGGCGTCTATGTACTCGCGGGAGTCGCACCAGACGCAGTTCAGGTCGCAGCCCGCGAACCTGACAAAAATCTGCCTCCTGCCAAAGGCGCTTCCCTCAACGCTTCCCCCTTCCCCCTGCCAGCTGTTGAAGACCTCGGCCATTATGGGCCTCATATTCCTCACAGCTCCTCCACGTTCAGTCCCTTCACCTTATCGCTCACATAGCCCTCGAGTATCTCGATTCTCACGCTCCGATCCTCGCCGGTCATGTCAGCCATAAGCTGAACTCCCCTGACATAGTCCCAGAGGCGCCTCTTGGCCTCTTCGGTAACGTGCTCGGCCATGATGATTATTTCCCGCACACCAGCCCTCTCGCTCACGATCTCGATGACCTTCCGGGCGTCATCCTCGGTGAAGGTTCCCCTCTTCTTGAAGAGCACGGCCACCACCTCCAGCTTCAATTAAATAATTGTATAATTCAACAATCGCACAATCAAATGTATTTCATCAGCAGCTCGACGGCCTCCTCGAATATCTCCCTGTCGCGACCGTCAAGAACGCTCTCAAGGTAGTGAAGGCCGGCGATGTCGATGATTATGTAGGCAGTGTTCCTGTCCAGGCCGAGGTCATAGGCCTCGTAGTAGACCATCTCCCTCCCGAGGGCCTCATTGAGCATTTCCACGAAGTAGGCGATGTCCTCAACGCGAAGCTCGTCCCACTTGCTCTCCATCTCATCAAAATACCTCTCCATTATCCTGAGGGTCTCAAGGTCAAGCCTGAGCGTCCCCTCGAAGTAGGGGAACTCGCCGACCCGGAATATCTTGACGCCCTCCTCGTCCTGGACTCCGATGTAGTCCCACAGCAGGACACCACCAATCGGGTTGTGGCCGTACTTGCTCGCCAGATAGGAGAAGCGCTCCATAGCGGCGCTCATGTCGTCGAGGAACTCCTCCTCATCGTGAAAGTGGATTATCTTGCTTACCGTTCCGGCCATGTTCTGCACCTGAAGAGAGTAGGATATACGGTTATAAGGGTTTGCTCATCCCTTCCCGCCGGTTCTTCTCATGATTATTGCAAGGAGGAAATAACCAGCAAGCCCTGCTACCACGTATGCACTGCCTGATGGCCGATACCTGAGACCCAAAAGGAGCCACAGGAGAGTAAACGCTCCAAAGAGGGCTACGCCTCTTAGCGAAAGCCTCCCGTCAAAGTAAATCCCCAGGGAAGAGGAAAACACTATTCCACCAACGAACGCCCAGTATACGACCGGAGTGAACTGGAGGTCATACTGCTTCATCAAACTGCTGAATAGGAAGAAATACACAATCGGAAGCACGGATCCCCATATTCTGACCATGTTCACCCTCCCCCTTTGTTCATCATGACTCCTTATTAAGTTTCTTGCCATGGAAATCCTTTTTAGTGCCCGGCCCATAAAACTCACTGCCCGACGAGTATTGGGTTGCGATGACGTCGGGACCCCCAGGGGGCCGACATTTCCACTGGCCCCCTTACAAACTTCGCCTGCGCGAAGTTTGATCGAAGCTTTTTCCAAAAAAGCTTCAGCGCCGCTTTCACTGTCGTTCAAGCGTCCTTACGGATGGCGGAAAATGAGGTGCATCTTCTACGAGCTTCAGGTTCTGAAGGGTTTTTACTCACTCGCTCCCTTTGTGAGTGTTTCGCTGCACAAACTTCTCCAAAGGACGCCAAAGATACAAGTAGAAACCAAAGATGAAGTATGAATGCATAACAGGAAACCCACAGAAAGCTTTAAATTCTCGGAGTGCACGCACCCGGTTTGGAGTTAAATGGCCCAAAGCTCTTTGGTCAAGCTTTGCGTCAGCAAAGCTTGTTATGCAAAGGTTTATAAAACGTCTCCGGAAACACTCTCCAGTCGTGAAAATCGCTGATAATTAGGGGTGATGCTCATGGGAAGGACTACTAAGGTCGGTTCAGCCGGAAGGTACGGTCCAAGGTACGGTCTCAAGATTAGAAGAAGGGTAGCGGCCGTTGAGGCCAAGATGAAGCAGAAGCACGTCTGCCCGGTCTGCGGAAGGAAGGCCGTCAGGAGGATAAGCACCGGGATATGGCAGTGCCAGAAGTGCGGGGCAACTTTCGCCGGCGGTGCCTACCTCCCGACTACTCCGGCAGGAAAGGTCGCCAAGCGCGTCACGGCCTCCAAGGCCTGACCCTTTCCTTTGCTTAGTTTAGGGTGATAACAATGGTGATGGGCGTTTACCGCTGTGCAAAGTGCGGGAAGGAGGTCGAACTCGACCTCGAGACACAAGGGAAGTCCGCTGCCCCTACTGCGGCAGCAAGATACTCTACAAGCCCAGGCCAAGGGTGGCCCGGCGCGTAAAGGCGATCTGATTCTTTCGTTTCGAAAGCCTTTTATCGCTTAAACGAATTTTGAGTGAGGGCTATGATGCTGATAACGACTTCCCACAGACCCACGAGGAGGACGAGGAGCTTCGGCCACGACCTGGAGAAGGTGTTCCCCAACTCACTCTACCTGACCAGGGGAAAGAAGACCATCCAGGATCTGCTCATGGAGGCCTACGACAGGAACTACGAGAGGCTTTTGATAGTCAACGTCTGGAAGGGCAACCCGCTCAAAATGACCTTCATCAAGGTCGATCCCGAGGACTGGGGCTACCTCGGCTACCTGTACCTCCACGGAATAAAGCTCCAGCGTGAGATTGGCTTTAGGGATATAAGGCCCATACGCGAGGAAATGCCCCTCGTCGTGACGACGGCTAAACGCGTCGGCCTTGACCACGTTGCGTTCGCCCAGGTCTTTGCCGAGCTGACGGGTGGAAAGTTTGTCCCAAGAAGGGAGCGCTCGCTCCTCGGGATAGCCGACAGATACAACACCGACGTGCTGAGCGTCATCGAGAGGCACCCGCGCGGAATGGCGGTGAACTTCTACCGCCTGGACGTTACTAAGGAGAAGGCCGTTGGCCCGCTCATAAGCGTCAAGATCTGGATAATGGAGGACGGGCGGAGATGGGACTACAAAGAGGCGGCGTGGCTGAAGAAAAAACCTGGCCAATCGAAGGAGTGATCGAAATCTCTTTTTTCGATGAGGAGACCGCAAGGATAGTTTACGAGAGCGTCCTCTACGAGCACGAGAGCGTGCCCTACCGGAGGAGCAGGATAGAGTTCCTGCGTGAGGGGAACAGGATAATAATCCGTTTTTTGGCCAAGGACAACTCCGCCCTGAGGGGGACGCTGAACTCCTATCTGAGATGGATTAAGGTCGCTATGGACTCGCTTGAGGTTTAGCCTAAACTATTTAAAGCCCGCCCCTTATTCTAACCCGGCATTACGATTACGGAGGTGTTGGTTATGCAGAACATTCCACCCCAGGTTCAGGCCATGCTCGGCCAGCTTGAGAACTATCAGCAGCAGCTCCAGCTCGTCATCCAGCAGAAGCAGAAGGTTCAGCTTGAGCTCACCGAGGCAAAGAAGGCCTTGGAGGAACTTGAGAAGGTCGAGGAGGGCACGACCATATACAAGACCGTCGGCACGCTCATCGTCAAGACCGACAAGGCGAAAGCAGTCGAGGAGCTCAAGGAGAAGGTCGAGACCCTTGAGGTTCGCCTGAACGCCCTTGAGAGACAGGAGAAGAAGCTCAACGAGAAGCTCAAGGAGCTCACCGCCAAGATACAGTCCGCCCTCAGGCCCGCCGCGGGCTGACCTCTTCTCTTTCATTCTGCGGAGGGATAGCAATGGACAATGGAGCCAGCGGAAAAGGGGTTATCAACATCGGTCTGCCGGAGCTGAGCGAAGAGCAGCTCATAGAGATCGGTGAGCTTGCGCAGGAGACGATAATCAAGCACGTCTTCGACGTCCTCAACAGGAGTGACGTTAAGGACATAGAGGTCACGATGAGAATAAACCGCAACGAGACCCTCGACCTTGAGGTCGAGGTGTACCTTGAGGTTCCCGTTTTCGTGAAAGTGGACGTTGAGGGGCTTATCGACGAAGCCCTGGAAAAGGCCTACGAGGTCGTGGAGAGAAGGCTGAGGGAGATTGCCAATGAAGGGAAGGCTAAAGCTTAAACGCTTCCTTGAGAGGTCAGGGAGCAAATCTTACCTCCTCCTCTGCCACCACAACGCAGACCCCGATTCCCTCGGCTCCGCGATAGCCTTTGCTCTCTATCTAAAATCAATCGGCGTTGAAAGAGTGAGAATAGGCGTCGCCGAGAGCGTCTCCTCCTACGCCAAAAGACTGCTCACGTTCTCCCCCGTCCCGCTCGAAAAGGACCCCTCCGTTAGGGAAGATGTAGTTGTAATCTTTGATACCTCATCCCCCGAGCAGCTCGAACCCATCGAGATTCCGCGCGGCAAGACCGTTATCGTCATCGATCACCATGCCGAGAAGGAAAAGCCCATCAGGGCAGATATAGCCGTCGTCGATTCATCGCGCACCTCCACAGCCGAGATAGTCTGGGAGCTGTTCAAATACCTCGGTTTCTACGACGAGAGAGCAGTTAAAGCCCTCCTGGCGGGTATAGTTACTGACACGGCAAACTTCCGCTTTGCGAACGCAAAGACCTTCAAGGCCGTAAGCGAGATGCTGGAGCGTTTTCCGGTTCAGATGGGCGAGATTTTCCAGCTCGTTGCCCCTGTGAGCGACGAGAACATAGACCAGGCAAAGCGCATGGCCATACTCAAGGCCTGCCAGAGAATGGAGATAAGGAAGTTCAGAAAGTACGTAATAGCCGTCTCCAAGGTTTCGGCCTACGAATCCCTCGCCTGCAAGACCTTCCTGAACCTCGGCGCCGACATAGCGGTTGTGGGAAGCGAGAAGAAGGGCGTAAGGATTTCGGCCAGGGCAAAGGAGGGGCTCGTGAGGAAAGGCCTGCACCTCGGTAAGATCATAGAGAAGGTCGGGCCGGTCATAGATGGCTCTGGTGGCGGCCACGCCGGTGCCGCCGGGGCGAACGGAAGAAAGAACCTCGACGAGGCGATAAAACTCATCCTGAAGGAAATTGAGAGGTTTTTGAAGGAGGTAGGGTGATATGGCAAAGTGCCCGCTCTGTGGCAGTCCCCTCGACTGGGCAGGACTTATAGAGCAGATGCTCGTCCTTGAGAACGCTGAGGATATAATGAAAGACCACGAAAGGTTCATGGGGGCCTTTGAGGGCTTCGTCTTCAAGTGCCCCCACTGCGGCGAGGAGTTCTACGGTAGGAACCTCCCGGCGAAGGAAGCCGAGAAGGTGTTTGAGCTGCTCAACGAGTTCAAGGGCTCAATAGACTGGGAGAACCGGAAGGTTCGCCTCCGGCTCAACAGCCTCTTGGCGCTCGACACGATGCTCGAGCAGTGGGACAAAAAGGTCAAGGGTTAGCGATAGCCTTTTTTACTTTCGCTCCCTATTTCCAGCGGTTGGTGGTTCTCGTGGAGGCCGTGGAGCTTTACCTTTCAAAGGGGGATTACAAGAACGCCCTGAGAAACGCGCTGGCGATAGGGGACGAGATACGGCGACTGGTGGCACTCACCGAGGTGCTGACGGCCTTCCCGAGGGATGAAGTTTTGAGTCACATGCTGGAGACTCTCGAATCTGTAAGTGGAACGCCTGAGAAAGCATTAGCGTACTCCATCCTCGGAAGGGCGCTGTACACTCTCAACCGGGACAGAGACGCCGAGGCATACTTTGAAAACGCAATAGAGATTGCGAGGAGCATAGACTCTCCAAGGGTGAGGGGGGAGGTTCTGGCGGGGATAGCGAGGAACCTCGTTCTCTCAGACCGCTATAAAGACGGCCTGGGAATGTTCAGGGAGGCCGTGGAGCTCCTCCAGGCCTCTCGGGGGCTGTCCTCGGCGGTAACGTCGTCGCTGATTAAAGTCGCCCGGCTGATTGAGAAGAGCGCCGACGAGATACCCAATGAGATATCCCTTGAATTCTATGGCCTGGCCCGTGACGTTTACGCCTCGATATTCTTCAAACTTCAGGCAAAGCACATCGAGGACAAAATGGAGCTCATCCGGGACGTTCTGAAGAGGGGCAAAACGGCGGTGGAGGAGCTCCTTGAGAAGGGGGAGGTCGAGCCCGCGATTTCAATGATGCGCTTCCTCCCGCTGGAGGGGAGGGCGATAACAATGCTTGAGCTGGCCTACTGGCTCTACCTCCATGAGCAGCCGAGACTCGGCAGGAGGGTCTTCGACGACGCCCTTGAGATAGTCTTCGTCGGCAAGTTCAGGCCGACCGACAGGGAGCTGGAGGGGATAGCGAGGCGCTTCCTCCGCATAGGCTTCCTGGAGGAACCGCTTATCCTTGCCGGCGTCATCAGGGACGATAAGATCGCATCGGAGCTCCTCGGAGAGGTGGCCCTGGCATACGCCCGCTGGGGTGATAAAGCCAGGGCCCGTTCGATAGCCGAGGGAATAAGGGACGAAAGCGTTAAGAACCGCGTTTTGGAGGCACTGGAGGGTGAGAGGTATGTGGGATACGAGCAAGGATTACCGCTTACTGGTGGCGGAGAAGAGCGTGGAACTGTTCCTGAAGACGGTGGAGCACGCGAAGTTCAAGGGGAAGTGGAACAAGAAGGGAGCGATTCAGCTGGCGAAGGAGATGATCCCGGAGATACAGGCGATGAGGTACAGCTACGTGGAGCCGAAGGAGCTGATTGAAACCCCGCAGATGAGGGCCTTGAAGGAGAAGGCCAACGGTATAATCGAGGCGCTGGGAGGAGAGGACTGGCACCACAAGTTCATCAGCCTGGCCGATAAGAGCAAGCGCGAGAAGGTCGAAGAGCAAGTGGCTAAGGTTCGCTTTTTCCTGAACACGATACTTGGACTCGACAGAAGGCTCGCCCTTGGGAAGATAAACGACCCTGTCATCGCCGTGGACATCAGGGTCGGGGAAGTCATGAGCGTCGGCAAGCACCCGAATGCCGACAGGCTTCTAGTCACAAACGTCAACATCGGCGACAGGGCTATCACCGTTGTGACAAACGACTTGACGGTTAAGGAGGGAAACCGCGTTGCCGTCGCCCTGCTCCCGCCGGCCAACTTCCGCGGAATCGTCAGCGAGGGCATGTTTCTCGGCGCTGGAGAGGGTGTCCTCAAGAACGTAAAGGGAGAAATAGGCGGTCTTCCGAAGGGGATTCCGCTTGAAGCCTTCAACGAGACGAGGAACCTCGTGGAGGCGTTTCTGAAGGGGTAACCTTTGACATCTCCCATTTCTTATCACTTCCAGATAGAAAACTTTTTATCTAATTGAGCATAACGGGGAGTGGGCCTTAGCCCCGAGTGTGAAGAACCATCCGGGGATGCGTGTGATGAGAAGGGTTATCCTCCTCGTGGGCATCGTACTCCTTGTCTTTATTGTGGGATTGGGTTATCAGGCGCTCCACAATTCTTCAGCGGTGGATAAATCCAACCCCCTTGTCGATGCCAGAATCGAGTTTGAAAACGCCCTCCTCGATCGGCACATAACACACGTCCTGCCAGAGACGGTCTTCTGGGTCAGCGGTGAGCCTCCAAACTACACTGTGCTCAGGGTTGAGGGGCTTGTAGTGGAAAATGGCACTTACCTAGCGGTATTTTATCCCCGCGAAGGGAGGTTAACTCTCATCCCCGCCAACAAGAGCACGGTAAACGAGTATCTGCGCTTTTTTGACGAGCACGGGGGAAGGGTCCTCGACTGCAAATCGATGACAAAGTCCACGATAAGGACATCGTTCGGTGAGAACGTTACTGTGCGTGAGCTGAACGGCATGTGCGTGGTTCCCGCCATCGTGGAGACCGGCAAGGAGTGAAGTGGCCGACGGTCTGGGGGAATTGGAATGCAACCGAAAAAGTGGATTCCCACCATAATTTTTGTCCTCATACTTCTCTCGGTATGGGCATTCAGGGGGGTGCATCGGCCAGGGGATCAAGAGCACCCCCTTCCCGCTTACGTAGTTTTCCAGGACAGGATAGCCTCAACGGCCCTCGACTACTGCTATCAGTACAACCCGGACTGGAGGTGCACCGGCGTTACCCTCTGCGCCTGGCCCAACGATACGGCAACTGTCGTCCTCTACGCCAACTACACGATCAACTGCACCGGCCTAACGTGTCGTCCCGTCAATGGAACGTATTACAAAGCCGTCATAAACACAACCGACTGGGAGGTTATAGGGTTCGAGCCCGCAGGCGAGGGCATCTTCCAGGAAGTCGTATCCGAATGCGAGCGGGTGTGGAACGCAACGGAAAAGGGGTAAGAGGGATTAAATCTACGCCCCATCACACCCCAAGCGTTTTGAGAGGTTGATTTTTCGCTTTTTGTTCCAATGTATTCACTAGCTTACTCGATTACTCTTCTTTCTTTTAGCCCATCTCCATCGTAAAACCCAACTCTGAATAAATTTGTACTCGAAAAAAAAAGGAAGAAATCTTACTAATAGTAAAAGGAAAAATTTATATATGCTAACGTTCATAAGTGTTATGAAAACTCTCAGGAGGTGAACTGATTGAGATGGAAGCTCTTGATAGCAGTCCTCTTGGGGCTGCTGATGGTCGGAACTACAACTGGGGTGGCATTAGCTTCTGGGGATTGGAGTGAACTTGGAGAGGGGTATTCAAAGGGGTATTATGAAACTCCCCTTGGAGGAGGGACTGTACACAACAGTGCAGCAGTTGAGAAGTACAACTACTACTGGTGGGATGGTTACGGATATTTGTACGAACTCAAAGAATCTGCTGCCGGTGCTGCAAGAGAATGCGGTATCTCCTGTGGACCTGGGATGATAGTAAAGCAAGGAGTAGATCTCATAAAAGACGGAGGAAGTTTTTCTTTTATGACAAATCCATCTGATGGACGTGTGGCTGCAGCATTTCCAGACTCAGGAACTGCTGGTTTATTTGAAGATATTGCACAGGATATAGCAGGAATTGTGGTTAGTAATATGCCCTATGGTGTAGGTTATGCATACACAGCGGCAGAATTCGCTTATAACCTCAAAAAAGGATATGACACACTCAATAATCCTGGGAACGTATACTTCAGGTGGACGACATATGGAAGTGATGTTGGGCACTTCACACGCTGGTTTGTAGAAATTGATCCGGGCAGCTATGCGGATTTTACAGTTAAGTCAAAAATATACTGGGATCCAGTAGATGCTGCTGTCGTTTCTGGTAGTTTTGAGATCAGAGCACCTTCATATACCCCAACTATGATGTTGAAAAAAACCAGCACAACAACTAAAATTATCCAGGGAATAAAGTACAGAGTTATAGGAATTTCCAAATATACAATAAATATTAACGGAAAGATTTACACAATGTATGCCATAAACCCAAAGCATGTCCAAAAATACAAGCGACAATTCAATATTCCGGAAATAGTAATTCAAAGGGCTGCAAAAAAAGGAAGCCCGATATACGTTCTGGAAAATCCTCAGGTTAAAGTTTTAAAGATCAGCTCCTATATCGAAAAGGAGGGGTTACTAAATGAGAAAGAATCATAAAGCTGCCTTCATGCTTCTTTTATCTTTTCTGTTGGTGTTAGGAGTACTAACATGGACCAAAGGATATGTTGATAAAAGCCCCTCTCCCGATTCCCCCACACTGGCTCCAGATACAGCCCTGAACATGCTCTACGACGCCAATCTGAGCAACTTCTCCCTTAAGCCCTACTACACATACTGGATCAATGGCAAAACCTGCGGGAAGCTCTCCCCTCATTGCAGGATACTGCGTATGGAATCCATAGTAGAAGTAGGGAACAGGACGTACCTAGCATTCTTTGACTTCCAGAATAAGACCTTGAATCTGGTTCCAGCCAACGAAACAGCCGTTAGGGAGTATATCAAATTCTTCAGCGAGCATGGAGGAAGAGTCCTTGACTACCACTCAACGGTAACGGTGAGGTACAACACTACAACGGTCAAGGTGTTGAACGACACCTGTGTGATTCCGGCGATAGTGTGGGTGGATGAAAACGGGACGACGGAGTGTTGTGGATGATTAGAATCCCATAGCCTCCCTCGGTAATTTACGGGCTGCTCTTCATCCTCCCCGATATATATGATGAGATGTCCTAGGAGAAAGTGGAAGTTATAACGGGCATTCTATGCGCCTCTTCCTGATTCCCTCTGCCTTCTACTTCACTTTCGTGAGTGCCGCAGTAGTAGATGTCCTTGGGATTGATAAACACCTTCCAAAACCTCTGGAGTTGCTGGTAATTATTCTGCTCGCCTCACTGATGGCCATGTTGATTGCTTTACTCCTTCTCCTGCTCATAAGAGAGAAAAGGGAGATGAAATGGTCAGTCCTCCTTATCTTTCTCGCGAGCTTCTGCATTGATTTAGTTCTCGTAGGCGTCGTTGGATGGCTCAGCGAACTCTAAACTCCACCCTCTTCTTCACTACTCCCAAAGCCCTCTCCGCATCTTCTCTGAACTCCCCGTAACCGAGTTCCTCGTGCCAGCCTCTGAGCCTGTAGAACTCCCTACGAGCTTCAAGGAAGTCGTTGTAGTCCATTAAGGCCCCGTTGCCCTCCGCTGGCTGCCCGGCTCCCACCAGCGAGGTGGGGTGGTGTTGTCGAGCAGCGGCGTGACCCAATCGAGGGTGTCTTGCTCACCGCGATTATATTTCCAGAACCCAGAACGAGTCCCGTCACCCCCCGGTGGCGAAGACGAACTTGTTCACCTCGCTCAGGGGGTCGGTTCCGGTGGGGCTTCTTTGTAAATCAGGTTGACACGGGCAACTGCTGTGGTAGCAGTACATCAAACACAGCCCCTCGCTCTTTCCCTATCCTCCTTTGAAAGCCTCCACCCCATGGCCCCGAAGTTCTCTTCGAGGTGGGCTTTGCTTCCGGCCTTGGGTATGGCCACGACGTTCTCCTCCCATATGAGATAGTTCAAGGCCACCTGGGCCGCGGTTTTGCCGTAGGGTCTTCCAATCTCGGCCAGGCAGGGGTTTCTCGCGAGGGCGCCCTTTTCAAGGGGAGTGTATGCCATTAAAGCGATTCTCTCGCGCTTCATGTAATCGAGAAGCCCGCTCGTTTCAGGCCACCTGTCCCTGAGGGAGTATTTTACCTGGTTGGCCACTATCTCGTACTTTCTCATTGCCTCTTGGGAGCGCTTGAGAAGCTCAAGGTCGAAGTTGCTCACACCGATGTAGCGGATTAACCCCTCATCAACCAGTTCTTCCACTGCGTGAAGCGTCTCCTCTATTCTCCCAAAGTCGTCAACCGGCCAGTGGAGCAGGTAGAGGTCTATGTATGTGCCGAGCCTCCTTGCGCTCGCCTTTGCGGCCTTCTTTGCGCTTTCGTACCCGAAGTGTGTGGGCCATACCTTGCTGACGATGAAAAGCTCCTCGCGCTCGAAGCCTTTTATCGCCTCGCCTACGAGCTCCTCGCTGTGACCAGCACCGTAGAACTCCGCTGTGTCGATGAGGTTGATCCCCATCTCCAAACCGTGCCTCAGAGCCTCGATGCTCTCCCCATCGCGCGAGTAGTCCGGACTCTCCTTTCCACCTATGCCCCACGTGCCCATTCCGATGGCGGTCACCCTCTCATCGCCTATCCTCTTGAGGTCATCAAAAACCGGGACATGCTTCATACCATCACCTAAAACAACTTTTGGATCCCACCTTAATAAGTTTATCCGAAAACGATTTTAGGGTTAAGATGAAAACCTGAATGAGGTGAGCTTTATGCATGAGGAGGTTTTTCCGGGAGTCTACCGGATATTTGACTCCTTCGTCAATGTCTACCTCGTTGACAGAGGAGACCATCTTGTGGCCGTTGATACCGGCATAGAGACGACCTGCGGGAAAATACTAGATGCCGTCGGGGAGATTGGAAAGCCCCTGAAGGCGATAATTCTCACTCACGGCCACCTCGACCACACAGGCTCACTGAAGTGCCTTAGGGAGAGGACAGAAGCCGTCATAGCCGCCCACAGGGACGAGGTAGAGGGCATAGCAGAGAAGACCGGGATTGAGCCGGACGTAAAACTCCAGGATGGAGAGGTATTCGAGGGCTTTAAGGTTCTTCACAAGCCGGGCCACACGAGGGGAAGCATATGCCTCCTCGACGAGGGAACGAAGAGCCTCTTCGTCGGCGACCTGGTTGTAGAACGCAACGGAAGGCTCGAAGAGGTGCCTCAGCAGTACTCCCTCGACCCGGAGATGAACAGGAAGAGAATAGCGGAGCTCCTTGAGGTGGACTTCGAGAACCTCCTGCCCGCCCATGGAGAGCCCCTGCTGGGAAACGGGAAGGAGAAAGTCGAGGAGCTTGTGAAGAGGCTTGGTCTTTGAAGGGATTCAGACTTCTTTGGGCTTCTTCCCGATTCCTTTGGTGTTCTTCCGCGTCTCCCAAACAACATCCGCACATACACACTGGGAGAACCAAAATAGCCTAAAACAAGTAAGAGGAGAGCCAAAAGCTCGTTTAGGCCCCAAACTTCTCGCTCCTGTTCATGAGGTCCATCATTATCGGCACGATGTCGTGGCCCTTTATCCTGCCGAGGCCGCCGCGCATGCACTCGCGCTCGCCGAAGCTCTCGGTGTGATCCGCCCTGACACCTCCCCCGGCTATGAGCACCGGAACCGGGTCGCCGCTGTGGTTCATCACTTCGCAGGGCGTCGAGTGGTCACCGGTTATGGCGATGACAACGTCCTCAAGGTCAATGTTGTCAACTATGTAGCCTATCATCCTGTCCGCCTTTTCAATCATCTCTGCCTTGAGCCTCGGGTTGTTGTCGTGGCCAGCGGCATCGGTCGGCTTGAAGTGCAGGAAGACGAAGTCGTATTCCTTGAGGAGCTCCACGACCTTCCTTGCTTTGGCCATCTCGTCGGTGTTGTACTCGCCGGTGGCTCCGTCGGGGGTGTATATGTCGAAGCCTATCGCCCTGGCGACGCCCTTAACGAGGGAAACCGCAACAACCGCTGCCGCTTTCACCTTCCACTGCTCGGTGAACTTCATCGGTATGTCGGGGTACGTCCCGGCGCCCCTAACGAGGAGGTAGTTGGCCACGGGCTTGCCTGCCTTCCTGCGCTCCTCATTAACTGGATGTCTTTCGAGAACCTCATGTGCCTGCCTGACGAAATCGTTGAGTATCTCGGCAACGCGCCTGCTCTCCTCGTCCTCCCAGGTGAACTCGTGGGGCGGCTTTCCGGCCTCGTGGGGGTCGTTCTCGCCGACGCGGTATCCCTTGGCCATGCCCTTGAGCACGAGAACGGCCCTGTGGCCGGTCGCACCGACGAAGATGAACTCAACTGGAAGCTTCACCTCCTCCTGAATGGCCTTCGCCAGCTCGTGTGCTTCTTCAGTGCTTATCCTCCCGGCCCTTCTGTCAGTTATGATGCCATTCTCGATGGTCGCGAAGTTCACGCGGAAGGCCAGGTCGTCCCTATCGAGGTCAAGGCCAACGCCAACAGCTTCCAGGAAACCTCTCCCGCGGTAGACCTTGTAGGGGTCGTAGCCAAAGATGCTAAGGTGGGCGGTGTCGCTACCGGCAGGCTGACCGGGCTTTATCGGATCCTGCTGGCCCAACATTCCCCATCTCGCGAGCCCGTCCATGTTGGGCGTGTTTGCGTACTCAAGAGGGGTTTTCCCGCCGAACTCCTTTACCGGCCTGTCCCCGAGACCGTCAAGGATTATGAGAAGTCCCTTTCTCTTCTTCATGTCTATCACCTGGAGTGAGTAGCGGCCTGGAGTTAAAAGCTTTGTTGACCGGATTTGGACTGTCACCACCAGGCGTTTCAAAAAAGCTTTTAACCCTTCCCCCTTTCTCCCACTGGAGGTGAGGGAATGAAAATAATGTGGGCCCCGTGGCGCATCGAGTACATACGCTCACCAAAGCACGACGGCTGCATATTCTGCGATTTCCCCAAAGAAAACCGCGATAGGGAGAGGCTCATCCTCTACCGCGGGGAGCACTGCTTCATAATAATGAACAACTACCCGTACAACCCGGGCCATGTTATGATAGTCCCTTACCGGCACGTTGGGAAATGGGAGGATTTAACGGACCAAGAGCTGCTTGAGATGATGCAGCTTTCCCAGCTCGTGATAAAGGCCCTAAGGAGGACCATGAACCCCCACGGCTTCAACATGGGTGTGAACCTCGGCCGCGTTGCCGGCGCTGGAATAGACGACCACGTGCACCTCCACATAGTGCCGAGGTGGAACGGAGATACAAACTTCATGCCGGTGATAGCCGACACCAAGGTAATACCCGAATCGCTTGAAGAAGCCTACGATGAACTCAAGGCAGCGATAGATGAAATAGTTGAGGAGACGTTTAAATCCTCCTGACCTTTATCTTAAACGTATCGTCCAAGGGAAGACCCTCAAAGAGTTCAGGACCTATCTCCAGCACCGGGAGGTCCGCCTCGACCACCGTTTCTTTGTTGAGCGGATCCCTCACCGTGAGCCTAACGAGCCTGCCTTCCCTCACGGTCACAGAGAGCCTGACACCCTTCTCGGACACACCTTCGAGGACGAAGTCCTCGCCCCTGAGCTCCCAGACTATCCTCTTGATGAGAGCCGGGGCGCTCTCGGGGGTAACGTGATGAACCACGCCCTCATCGGACTCCAGCTCCAGCACCGGGCAGGTCGCTTGAGCACTGCAGAAGTCCTTTATGGCCTCCGCTATTCCTCTGGCGAAGTTCTCCAAGGGCTTGCCCATGAGAAGCTCGCCGAATCCAGACCAGCTGGCGGTCACCTTAAGCCTGTTTCCCTCCATCTCAAAGGTTACCGTAAGCACGCCCTTCTCCCCGGTAAATGTGTACACTGCACCGTTCTTTCTGAAGCCCAAGGCCAGCTTGAACTCATAACCAAAGTCAAAGATGAACCGGGGGACCTTGAATCTAACCGTGTCATCGTGTAAGCTCTCGAAGTAAGGGAAGAACGGGAGGGTCTTTTTAGGTTCGCTAAGGATTACCTGGAGGCTCTCCCATGAATGGGGCAGTTCCACCTCACAGCTCTTGATTTTCATAATTACTCACCGGGGATTTGTAGAGAAAAGCCATGTAAAAAGGTTTCTTAAACCGTTGGTTTGGAACCCGCCAGGGCCTTCCACTTCTCCCTCGTCCTCCTCCAGCAGCCGGGCGGCATCAGCTCGCCCTCCGGACAGTAGCCGAGATGGATGCATCTCGGCCCGAGCTTTGCCCACTTTATCACCGGCCTGAGTTCCTCGTTCCTCGCTATCTCTTCGAGCATCTTCCACGCGACTTCCCGTATCTCCCACTGGGCCCTCTCACAGGCCCTAAGACCGAGGAAGTGCTTGAGCTCGCGGAGGTTCATCGTAACGACAAGCTTTGTCCTGACCGCCTGAGGGAGTATAAAGCGGGCATCCTCCTGGTGTCGGCCGCGCTCGATACTCTTCCTGTACAGCTCAATGCTCTTCTTCATGAGCTCCTTCCACTCCTCAAGGAGCTCGGGGTCTTCCTTTATACCGTTGGGGATCACGAAGGTCTCCTCTATATCATTTAAGTTTAATTTTATATACCTCTGTGACTGTTGGGTATAACTTGCAAGCCTGTGCCTTACGAGCTGGTGCGAACAAACGCGAGAACACCCCTCTATCGCAAAGGTCAGCGTTGCGTGCTCCAAGATGGACTCGTGCCCGTAGCCGAGAACCTTGGGAAGGTGCATCTCGACGTCCTTCTGACCCATGCGCTCGAAAGCCTCCGTCTCCCATTCATCCCAGTAGCTTATCAATGCTGCCCATGTGACGGTTTCCAGGGGCTTTTTTGTATAATTGACAAGGGTAACCTTGATTCCATTCCCCATACGTGCCACCAGAGATAGAAGAGGGATGAGTTTATTAGGTTTACCGAGGGGTTAAAGAGGGCTGTTTGAAGGGCAAAATACCCCCGACACCCACTCGGCTGAATTTTCTTCAATGGACACTTCATCAGCCCCAGAATTTTCAAAGCTTTTCATAAGCCCGCCGGTTCGGGGTACTGGTTCTGTATAAAAGACGAAAAGAACAGAGACCAGTGTTCCAATCAGGAAACCGGTACTGGCTCCTCCGCGGACTGGGAGATCTCATCGGGCAGGGAGAAGAAGGCCACTATCTCAAGGATTGCCGCTATAACTATGAGCAGCATGCCAATCATGACTATCATCAGTATCGCTCCCACCAGGTACAGCAGTGCCGTCGTGTGGAACAGACCGACGCCCGTTTCCTCTGAAATCATGTCATAGCTCTGCTTCATGAACCAGACACCGACTATCATCAGGATCGCGGCTATTATGCCCCCGGCCCCCAGCATTCCGAGGCCAATCCCAGGGGATTCTATCATTCCCATCCCGAGTATCGATCCCCAGACTGTTCCGACCCAGACGAGGGTGGCTATTATGCTGAGTATCGCCGCCCAGAGGTATTTGCTGAATATCTCGTCCCTGCCAGTGGCCTCTGCGATGTTCTTCACCGCAAAGAGCTTCAGGATGAAGCCAATGAAGCCAAGCCCCACCACAGTAAGTATGGCTCCTATGCCACCCAACATCTTCGCGTTCTTAAGGTCTGCCATTCGAACCACCTCAACGTTAATAAAAGCTCTAATCTTATAAAAGGATTTCCACTTACACCAATAAAATCTCGGACACATTTCCATCCGAACTGCATTGATGGATGTATATATGCTTCAATGCCCATTACATTTGGAAAGCTCCCGAGCGTTAGTGCTCAAAAGATTTCAGCCGGAAGCAGATTTATCCGACGAAAGGGTTATTAAAAGGGAGCGCCAGCATTAAACGGTGATGCACATGGTGGTTAGCCTTGCAGGAAGGGACGTTCTCTGCCTTCAGGACTTCACGAGGGAGGAGATTGAAACTATTCTCAAAACCGCCGAAATGATGAAGATATGGAACAAGATAGGCAAGCCGCACCGCGTTCTTGAGGGTAAAACTCTGGCCATGATCTTCCAGAAGCCCTCTACCAGGACGAGGATTTCCTTCGAGGTTGGAATCTACCAGCTCGGAGGCTACGGCCTCTATCTCAACGCCCAGGACCTTCAGCTCAGGCGCGGCGAGACGATAGCCGACACCGCCCGCGTCCTCAGCAGGTACGTCGACGGAATAATGGCGAGGGTTTACGCCCACAAGGACGTTGAGGACCTCGCCAAGTACGCCGACGTTCCCGTTATCAACGGCCTCTCCGACTTCTCCCATCCGTGCCAGGCTCTTGCCGACTACCAGACCATACTTGAGAAGAAGGGCAGGATTCAGGGACTCAAGGTCGTCTACGTCGGTGACGGAAACAACGTCGCCCACTCCCTCATGATAGCCGGAACCAAGCTTGGGGCGAACGTTGTCGTCGCAACTCCGGAAGGCTACGAGCCGGACAAGAAGGTCATCAAGTGGGCGGAGCAGAACGCGGCCGAGAGCGGCGGCTCATTCGAGCTCCTCCACGACCCGATTAAAGCCGTCAAGGACGCTGACGTCATCTACACCGACGTCTGGGCGAGCATGGGTCAGGAAGCGGAAGCCGAGGAGAGGAGGAAGATATTCCAGCCATTCCAGGTCAACAGGGAGCTCGTCAAGCACGCCAAGCCGGACTATATCTTCATGCACTGCCTCCCGGCTCACAGGGGCGAGGAGGTCACCGACGACGTCGTTGACAGCCCGAACAGCGTCGTCTTCGACGAGGCCGAGAACAGGCTCCACGCCCAGAAGGCCGTCATGGCCCTGGTTATGGGTGGCATTAAGGTTTGAGGGCTTTTTCTTCACTTTGTTTTCCTTCTAACACTTGGCCTTCCCTGAAAGTCAGTTTTTATGGGGGCGGTTTGTGAAAGTCTTCTTCCATAAAACGGCACTTTTGTGAAAGTACGGTTTCACAAATGGGCTGATTTGTGAAAGTGGGTAATCCGTTGTTGTGATGCAGTCCCAGCTGACGAGGAGAACTGGGGATAACTACTTCTCCAATTTTGATTGGTAACTCGCCCTCCACTGCCTCAAGAGGAGAGAACTCGAAAAGGCAGAGAAAACCTTCACGAGGCTTTAGCGGACGAGCCTTTCAAGGTCGTTCAGGTCCATCATCTCCTCGCCTTTTCCTTCAATCCTCTTTGCGACGAGCAAAAACCTCTTGTTCTCGGCGTTGAAGCTCTCTGCCTTCGCCTTCAGATCTTCAAGAACCCTCTCAGCTTCCCTCTTCTTCAGCTCGCTCCACTTCACCTCGACGAAGAGCAGGCCGTCTTCAAGCTCCGCGACGGCATCTATCTCTTCCCCCTTGTGCCACCACCTTGCAACCTTCCTCTGCCCGAGGTCGAGGATTCTGAGCCTGAGCATCTCCCTAACAAGGCGTTCGAACATCTTGCCATAGTAGGCGTTAAGCTCGCGCTCAATCTTCTTCCATACCTCACCCACCAGTCCGAGCTCTAAGTCGGCCAAGTTGGGATAGACGAAGCGGAACCAGAAGTTGAAGAAGTTGTCCCTGATGTAGTAGCGCCCCCTCTTTCTCCTCCCGTAGGGGAGCTCGTAGGCAATCAAATCAAGCCGCTCAAGGACGTCGAGGTACCTTGAGATGTTGCCTCTGTCCAGGCCAGTGAAGCTGACCAGCTCCCCAAGGGTTTCATAGCCGAGGGAAATGCCCTTGAGTATCAGCTTGTAAACCCTCGGCTCCCTAAGCTCCTCCCGTAGAAGGAACTCTGGCTCCTCGTAGAGGACCTCACCCTTCCTCAGGACCTTTTCCCTGACGGCTTCCTCAGCGGACAGGTTCTTCACGATATCGAGGTAGAACGGAACCCCTCCAAAGATGGCGTAAACCTTCACGAGCTCCTCCATGTCCCTATCCGGGAGCATCCTGACTATTCCCCTGATGTCGAACGGCTCAACCTTCCACTGCCCCGTCCTCCTCCCGTAGAGCGGGCTCTTGTACTCGAGTGTCCTCTCCATCATCCCGATGGAGGAGCCGCAGAGCACGAGGAACACCCCAGTATCAATGAGGTGCTCGTCCCAGACCTTCTGAAGAACGCTCAGAATCCCGGGATTGAGCTTCATCAGGTACTGAAACTCGTCCAGAACTATGAGGACCCTCTTGCCACGCGTTTCGTCGGCAAGGTAGCGGAGGAGCTTCCCGAAATCGTTCACGTCTCTGAAGTATTCCCTACCGGTGAGTTCCGAGAGCTTTCCCGCGAGTTCTTTAACGTTCTCATCCACAGAATCAGCTGTGGCAAGGAAGTAAACGCCCCTCTTGTCCTTCAGGAACTCCTTGAGGAGCATCGTCTTCCCGACCCTTCTCCGCCCGTATATTACTATGAGCTGGGCCCCGCTTTTCTTCCACTTTCTTTCGAGGAACGCCAGCTCCCGCTCCCTGTCCACGAACATGAGACCACCGTTAAAATGATGTTCACAAAGTATAATAATCTTTCTACATCATTCTGTCCCGACGAAGAACCTTTTAAACCCTTCCCCCAACTCCCAAACATGCTAGAAAAGCTCTTCAGCCTCGGCTACTCAAAGACCTTTGCGGAGAGGTATTACGCCCTCTGGGGCGAGAGGGCTTTAGCAATAGCCGAGGCGATGGAGAAGCCCCTGCCGAGGTGCTTCCGCGTTAATACACTCCGAATAGAGGTTCCAAAGCTCACCAAGCTCCTCAACAAGAAGGGCTTCCAGTTTAAGCGCGTCCCCTGGGCGAGGGAAGGCTTCTGCCTCACGCGCGAGCCCTTCTCGATAACCTCCACTTCGGAATACCTGAGCGGCCTCCTCTACATTCAGGAAGCAAGCTCAATGTATCCTCCCGTGGCTCTTGATCCGAAGCCCGGCGAGACCGTCGCCGACATGGCGGCAGCGCCGGGCGGGAAAACCTCTTACCTCGCCCAGCTGATGGAGAACGAGGGCATCATTTACGCCTTCGACGTCGGCGAGGAGAGGCTTAAGGAGACGAGGCTTAATCTTTCTCGCCTTGGCGTTACCAACACGGTTCTAATCCACCGGTCGTCCCTCTACATCGATGAACTCGGAGTTGAGTTCGACAAAATTCTCCTCGACGCACCCTGCACCGGCTCAGGGACGATACACAAGAACCCCGAGAGGAAGGCCAACCGCACTATGGACGACGTGAAGTTCTGCCAGAACCTGCAGATGAAGCTCCTTGAGAAGGGTCTAAGCGTCCTAAGGAAAGGTGGAGTCCTCGTCTACTCCACCTGCTCCCTTGAGCCGGAGGAGAACGAGTTCGTGATCCAGTGGGTTCTCGACACCTTTGACGTCGAACTGCTCCCGCTCCGCCATGGCGAGCCAGCTTTGACGAACCCCTTGGGAATAGAGCTGAGTGAAGAAATAGCAAAGGCGAGAAGGTTCTACCCAGACAGGCACGGTACGAGCGGCTTCTTCGTGGCAAAGATAAAGAAGCTGTGAGTTAGGCCTTGGACTCCGCGGCGAGCCTTTCTTCGAGCTCACTGAGCCTCCTAAGGACGTCCTCGCTGAGGTGCTTTTCAAGCTCTTCCCTCGCGGCCCTCGCCAGCTCGAACTTTGAGTCATACTTCCCCAGGGAAGTCCAGTGGATTTTCTTGCCCTCAAGGAAGACGTCTATGTCACAGAGCCTCTTGTAGCCGACGTATTCGATGCCCTTGAGGAGGAACTTGACGCGCACGGGGTCTTCCCACGTCAGGAGTTTCAGCTTGTAGACCGGGACGCGCATGAAGGGCCTCGGGTAGTCCCAGTCCCAGCCCTCACCGACGATGAATCCAAGGTCGAGGTCTTCGATAACCATCATGAGCCGCTCGATGTTCTCCTCGTAGCGCTTGTCGGTGTCGTAGATTTTGATGGTAATCTCCTTCCACTCGGGCATCAGCTTGAGGAGCAGAATAGGGATATCAAGGCTGAGCTCTCTGTAAACCTGAAGAAAGTTCCTCCTTATGAGAACCGCGCCCTCTATCTCATCCGGGCCTATCGGTGAGCTGAGCCTTTGCCTCGTGATTCCTATTATCGTGTCTCCAGCCTCGCCCTCATCAAGGGCCGCCCTTACATCCATCACCTCACCACTGTACTTCTCGGCTATGAGCTTCAGAGCCTCATCGACCTTTTGGGGAACGCGGAGAAAGATCAGTGTGCTCTCCACGTGAACCTTCTCCACGGGGAGGTTACTGTTTATTACTTGGCTTAGAACCAGGGGAGCGTGAGACTTTATCAGAAAACCTGTCTCAGGCGGGAGAGTCTCCTTCTGCCACTTGTCGGTGACGAACAGGACGGTTTCGAACTCGCTGCTGTTCCTTATCGCGGTCTCGGTAGCAACTTCATCCACACCGAAAACATTCTTTAGGGCACCTTTAACCACCTCAGCGTGGGCCGTTCTTAGAAACACTATGGATGGCCCAAAGCGGAGAACCCTCATCACATACCCCTCCACATCTTGTAACCCCTATCAAAGTCCGTTCCTCCGGGATACTTTACCTTGTACGTCCTCTTGCTCGGGAGGAGAACGAAGTTGACGCCGAGAACACCGTTTAAGCCCCCCTCAATCAGCTTGAAGTTGTGGCCGTAGAGCCTGAAGTCGGCATCTTTATCGACCACATCCTGCCAGCTGTGGCCGAGGGCGAACCTGACTCCCTCTATCTCGACGACAGTGCCGGGCTCGACGACGGAACTCCCAAAGAACTCCTGAAGGAGTCCGGGGTCATCCTCGTTGCCCGGGACGATGTAGAGAACCGCACCGGATCCTTTGAGGACACGCGCCAGTTTTCTCAGAGCGCCCCTGTAAAGGGGCACCAGCTCGGGCTTTCTCTCAAGCTTTACGTTGTCGGCCACGTCCCCAGTGTGGATTATGTAGTCGGGCCCAATCCTCTCTATGAGCTCCCCGATGAAGTGGTAGACGCTCTCTGGAGTGTCGCTTATGTGCATGACCTTGGTCTCATCGGAGGAAGAGAGCACTTCCAGCACCTTTTTCCGGAAGATTGGTAGCTTGAACTGCATTGATAGGGGTAGGAGCAGGGCTTATATATACCTTCCCACAAGTTTCAAGGGGTGTTACCATGAAGGTTCTCGTTCTCGGTGCCGGAAACGTTGGGAGGGCAATAGCGTGGGATTTGAGGGAGGAGTTCGACGTCCACGTTGGAGACGTCAGTGAGGAGAGACTGAAGACCGTTTCTGAGTTCGCAACCACTCTCAAGGTGAACGCGGCGAACTTCGATGAACTGGTCGAGGTCATGAAGGGATTCGAGCTGGTTGTTGGGGCCCTGCCGGGCAGGTTCGGGTACCAATCCGTTAAGGCGGCCATAAGGGCTGGCGTTGACATGGTTGACGTTTCGTTCATGCCCGAAAATCCGCTGGAACTTCGCGATGAGGCCGAGAGGGCACAGGTGACGATCATATTCGACGCGGGCTTTGCTCCAGGACTGAGCCACATCCTGATGGGCAGGATATGGCAGGAAATGGACGAGCTGAAGGAGGGCTACATCTACGTTGGAGGCCTTCCGAAGGAGCCAAGACCACCACTTTATTACAGAATTACATGGTCACCAAAGGATTTAATTGAGGAGTACACGAGGCCGGCAAGGGTCATAAGAGACGGTCAAATCACCTCAATCGACCCCTTCGAGAGGATTGAACGGGTCTCAATCGGCGACTTTGAGTTTGAGGCCTTTGTGAGCGACGGTCTGAGGAGCCTCCTGGAAAGCGTGAGGGCAGATCGGCTTGAGGAGTGGACTCTCCGCTGGCCGGGGCATCTGGAAAAGATGAAGGTTCTGAGGGAGCTTGGATTTTTCAAACCCGAGCACGTTGACAATACTCTCGACGTTATAGTCCCCCTCATGAGCTACGAGAGCCCGGACTTCTCGATAATGCGGGTTATTGGGAAGGGCACTCTCGACGGGGAGCCAAAGGAGATTGGCTACCTCCTCTACGACGAGGAACGGGGCGGATTCACCTCAATGGCCCGGGTCACGGGGTTCACCGCCGCGATAGTATCACGGCTCGTTGCCGAGGGTGGGTGCATATACGGCGTCATTCCCCCGGAGATACTGGGCATGCGCATAGATACCTTCACGAGGATAACCCAGGAGCTCGCTGAGAGGGGAATAACCATAGAGAGGTGGGAGAATGCTCCACCTGGTGATAGCTGAGGCGGAGCTTGAGCTGGCGCCCAGGAGCATACTGGACCACCCCGCGATAGTCAACCATGCAAAGAGGAGGGGCAAGAGGCCGGAAGAGATAATCCTCGATGCCACCTATCACCACTCAGCCTTGAAAAAGCTCGAAGATGGGGACAGAAGGGGAAGGCCGGACATAGTCCACATCTGCCTACTGAACGCCCTTGAGAGCATAGCTAACAAGGAAGGCCTGCTGAGGGTCTACGTCCACACGAGGAACGACGAGGTAATCTACATAAAGCCCGAAACCCGCATACCGAGGAACTACAACCGGTTCGTCGGGCTGATGGAGAGCCTCTTTCAGAACCGCGCCGTTCCAAAGAACCTGGAACTGCTCCGCATGGAGGAAAAATCCCTTAGAGAGCTCATAGACGAGATAAGCCCCGACGAGGTCTTCGTGATGCACGAGGAGGGGGAGCCGACGAAGCCGGCAGACTTCGGGAGAACCCTGGCATCCATCGAAAACCCGGTGGTCATTGTTGGAGGATTCCCACACGGGGACTTTAGAAGCAAAATACTGGGAAAAAAGATAAGCCTTTACAAAGCCCCGTTGATGGCATGGACAGTCATGAACGAGATAATCATCAACTTTGAACATTGGGTCCCTTAAAAAAAGCGAAAAAGGGACATAATGTTTTTATATTACCTCGGGTTTAATTCCCCGTAAGCTTCCTTGAATAACAGGCTGGAAACATCTCCACGGGGGTGCGAATCGATGAGAAAAATAAGCTTCCTGATGGCGTTTTTGATAACGGGGTACATCCTCGGAATCTGGAACTTTCTGGTGCTGCCGAAGTACTACATAAACTTCGGACTGAAGGGGTTCCTGATATCGCTGATACCGATGCTTCTGGCGCTGTTTTTGATATACAGTGAGGCAGAGAGCACTAAACGCACCAGGTACCTGATATACGAGCTGTTCTTCAAGATATCCCGCACACCGGCACTGATATTCGTCCTCATTATGTTCCTGCTCGTGATGCTCGGAATCACCACCTACTACTCCTCCTACAGCCTCCTGTACATCTTCGGCGTTGGTCACAGGTACGTTCCGGCTATAGCCCTCGGGACGATACTCATCTCGGTGATCCTTCTTCTCCTCGCCAAGGGCAGGACTCTGGAAGTCATCTCGGTGCTCTCGGTGCTTTTCGTGCTCTTTGCAATAGCCTCCGCAGTCATCATCAGGAACCAGGCGCTCGACACCGTCACCGCCCCGCAGGCGGTTCACTACATGGAAAACGCAGTCTCGGCGATAACCTCCTTTGACCAGCCGCTATCCCTCAGGGGAGTCCTCTACATGCTCATCTCGGTGCTCATATCATTCGGCCTCGGTGCCGGCGTTTACTACGTGGTGGGAAGCTTTACCCCCGAGGAGCTTGACCTCAGAAAGGTTCTTGCGGCCGTTTTCGTCCTCCAGATAATACTGAGCTTCGCGGCGGCCTTCACCGTTGCCTACTCCCTCGGTGCCGCTTACCAGGGGTTCGGAAAGGCCTTCCACAACCCCAGCATTCCTGCGGAGGAGTCCATGAAGCTCTACCTCGGGTTCCAGAACCTCAAGGAGTACGCCACCAACAGCGAGAAGAGCCCGATGGACTCGATTGAAGTGTTCTATTCAATTCCATATGTGCTCAGGGGCAACATCGCCAACGCCGACAGGTTGATATACCTTCTCATGCTGTCGCTCTACTTCGCCGGGCTGACCACCATCATAGTCCTCATAGAGATGGGCAGCCAGATACTCTCCGAGGTCATGCAGCTTGGAAGGAGCAGAAGCCTGACGCTGGTGGCACTCCTCGGCCTTGTGCTCTCCGCAACGATGGTAATAGGCGACATCAGGACAATGTTCGTCGTGGTGCCCTTCAGCGTCGGTGCAATAATAGCCGCGGTCGAGGCATACCCGCTTCTCTCGGAGGAACTTGCACACAACAAAGGGGCTGTGGCTGGCATAATGGTTGTCCTCTTCCTCATAGGACTGCTCACGCTGTACTACGCGCTCAGGGCACCGAGCACCACTGTCAAGATAGGCGCACTCCTTGGCCTCGTCCTCCTCGTGCCGGTGTTTATGAACAGCATGCTGATGAAGACCCGCCGCTGACTCTTTCCTTTATTCAAAAATTTTTTAAAGACCCTTCCCAATCGGTTTTAGAACGCTTATGGGAGGTCTGAAAAATGGGAGACAAGACCAAGGTTCAGGTTAGCAAGCTCAAGCCGGGAAGGTACATCCTCATCGATGGAGAGCCCTGCAGGATCGGCAACATAACCGTTTCCTCACCCGGAAAGCACGGTTCAGCCAAGGCCAGGATCGAGGCCGTTGGAATCTTCGACGGCAAGGTCAGGAGCATCGTCAAGCCCACCAGCGCTGAGGTTGACGTTCCGATCATCGACAAGAGAACCGCCCAGGTCATCGCCATGACCCCGGACACCGTCCAGATCATGGACATGGAGACCTACGAGCTCTTCGACGTCCCGATCGAGACCGGCGTCGCCGACGAGATCAAGGACCAGCTCAAGGAAGGCATCAACGTCGAGTACTGGGAGACCCTCGGCAGGATAAAGATCATGAAGCTCAAGGGCGAGTGAGCCCTCTTCTACCTCTTTAACCCCCCAGACTTTTCTCGGAAAGTTAAAAGCTGGGAAGCCCCAGGGCCTGCATGTCTTCACCCATTCGTGAGCATTACACCTTCCGCTTTCAGCGAGAGTTCAAAAAGAGAAAAGGGCTGATTTAAGGCAGTCAGCGCGGCAATCAGCCGTACAGCAGCTTTCCACTTTTGGGGTCGAAGATGTACATCCTGTCCATCCTCGGCCTCCAGTAGACCTCCTCTCTGCCCCTCTCCACACCTTCCGGAAGCCTGAGTACGAGCTCCACACCGCCGTAGGCGATGTGACCGTAGCTCTCCACGCCGAGCTTCTCAATACCGAGGAGTCTGCCCCTTACAAAGCCATCCTTCGGTTCGGGGCTGACTTCAACGTGCTGGGGCCTGAAGCCGAGAACCGCGGTGCCGCGGACGTCTATGCTGGCGGGCAGTTCCAGCACGAACTCCCCAGCATCGAAGAGCACCCTTCCGTCCCTCTCCCCAATCTCGCCCTTCAGGAGGTTCATGGGAGGGCTTCCCACGAACGTTGCAACGAATGTGTTGGCAGGTTTGTAGAAAATCTCATCCGGCGTGCCCACCTGCTGGAGAACGCCCTTGTCCATGACCGCTATCCTGTCGGCCATCGTCATCGCCTCAACCTGGTCATGGGTGACGTAGATGGTGGTTATTCCGAGGTCATAGCTGAGGAGCTTTTTGAGCTCGAAGCGCATCTGGGTTCTTATCTTGGCATCGAGGTTGCTCAGCGGCTCGTCGAGCAGGAAAACCTCCGGTTCCCTAACCAGCGCCCTGGCCAAGGCCACACGCTGCTGCTGACCGCCGCTCAGTTCGCTCGGCTTTCGGTTGAGGAGGTCGGCTATTCCAAGGAACTCGGCTACCTCCCTGACGCGCCGTATCCTCTCCTGCTTCGGAACCTTCCACATCCTCAGCGGAAATTCTATGTTGCCAAAAACCGTCATGTGCGGATAGAGCGCGTAGCTCTGGAAGACCATGGCGGTGTTCCTCTTGGTGGGGTCTATCTCGTTGACCAGCTGGTCTCCTATCCATATTTCCCCTTCGGTGGGTGTTTCGAGGCCGGCTATCATCCTGAGTGTCGTCGATTTTCCGCATCCGCTCGGTCCGAGGAGCACCATGAACTCCCCGTCCCTAACCTCAAGGTTCAGTCTGTTGACAGCGACCACTTCGCCAAACTTCTTGGTAACGTCCTTAAGCAGAACCCTCGCCATCAGCCTTTCCCTCCCGTAATGACTATACCCCTAATGAGATACCTGTTCAGCACGAGGAAGAGCAGTATCGTGGGTGCCGAAGCCACCAGCGAGCCCGCTATGATGGGGGTGTACTCCGTCCACATGCTCCTCTGGAAGGCGAAGCTGAGACCGACCGGCAGGGTGAAGTTTTCCGGCGAACGGAGGAAGATGAGCGGTCCGATGAAGGCGTTCCATGAGCCGAGGAACTGGTAAACGGCGACCGCACCGAGGGCGGGCTTGGCCAGCGGCAGTGCTATGTAGAAGAACGCCTTTATCGGACCGCACCCATCCAAGCGGGCGGCTTCGAATATCTCGTTGGAAAGCGAGGTGAAGTACTGCCTCATAAGGAAGATGCTCGACACGTTCACTATTCCCAGCAGTGCCAGGCCGAAGATGTTGTCTATGAGGCCGAGCTTGTACATGATGATGTAGTTCGGAACCAGCGTGACGAACATTGGGATCATAAGGAGCGAGAGCAGTGCGGAGAAGATCACGTCCTTCCCCGGGAATTTGAGCCTGGCGAAGGCATAGCCGGCCATGCTGGTGAAGAGCACGTTGCCCGCGACTATCAGTCCCGCGTAGAGAGCAGTGTTGCGAATCCAGCGCGGGAACAGGTCGAGCCTGAAGAGCTTCTGGTAGTTCTCAAGTGTGAATGGGTTGGGAACCCACTCCGGGGGATATGCGGAGGCCTGTGCCCACGTCATGAAGGAAGCGACAAGTGACCTGATGAAGGGCATCAGATAGACCAGTGCAAAGGTTATCAGCACGGCGTAGGTTATGACAATCCAGATACGTCGGATGAGCCTCTCCTTCTCCTTCGGGGTCATCTCATAGCCCTCCCGTACTTCTTCTGGAACAGGTAGGTGGTCGTAAATATTATCGCGAACAGGAACCAGCTTTTGGCCGCGGCAACGCCGGGACGTATCCTGGTGAACGCTTCGTTATAGATATCCAGCGCAACGGTGTAGCCTGCCCCTCCCGGGCCGCCGTTGGCCCCTGCCATTATCCACGCGAGGTCGAACATCTGGAGGGCCCCTATGAGTCCCATGACCACGACGTAGACGACCATCGGCCTGAGCATCGGGATCGTTATGAAGAAGAACCTCCTTATCGGGCCTGCACCGTCAAGCATTGCCGCCTCGTATATCTCCTTTGGAATAGCCTGCATTGCCGCCAGGAAGGACACCATGAAGTGGCCGCTGGTTCCCCAGATGGCGACGGTGGCTATGGCAAACAGGAGGTAGTCCTTGTTGTTTATCCAGTCCACCGGCTCGAAGCCCGGGATTACGTGGGCCAGGACGTAGTTTATGTAGCCATTCTTCATGAAGAGCCATATGAATATCAGCGCCACGATGACCGAGGAGGTCGTCGCAGGCAGGAAATAGGAGACTTTGAAGAACTGCTGGCCGCGAATCTTCTGGTTGGCAAAGGAAGCCAGCACTATTGCCAGGAAGGTCTGGATGGGCACGACGATGAGTGTGTAGAGCAGGATGTTCTTCAGGCCGGTGTAGAAGGGCACGAGAAGATAGGGAGCGCCGTGAAGCCCCCTGATCAAGTCCCTTATCACGATCTCAAAGTTTTGAAGCCCGACGAACTGCATCTCGCCTATGTAGTCCCACTTGAAGAAGCTCAGATAGAAGGCAAAGAACATCGCGAAGTAACCAAAAACCAGGTTCAGAATAACGGCGATTGAGATGAGAGTTAATCCGGCTACAATCTCCTTATTCCTAGCCTTCTCGTAAAAGGAAGAAAAAGACGAAAACATGTTCTCACCTCAGCTGCTCAGTTCTTCCTGGACGACCTGCTTCATAACCTCAATGGCCTCGTCCACGCTCATTTCGCCCCTCATCGCTGCGGCCATTGCATCGCTGAACTTGCCCTCAAGCGGTCCGGACTTCGGACCCCAGAGGAAGACTATCATCTGGTCGTACTTGAAGGAGAGGGTCTTCTTGTGCTGGGGCCACATGTCGGGATCGTTCTCGAAGCCCTTTATGCTGGGCAGGGTCTGACCGCCCTTGACGACGAGCTCCTTCTGTCCCTCCGGCCCGAGGAGGAACTCAACGAACTTCCAGGCCTCCTGCGGGTGCTCCGTCTTGGCGTTTATTCCCAGAATGACGGTGTAGACCATGGTCACCCTCCCGTTCTTTCCGGCAGGAACGGGAGCGATGTCCCAGTCCTCACCGTACTTGAAGTCGGGGAACTGGTCGGCGAGGAAGGGGATCATCCAGTTTCCGCTGATGACCATTCCAACCTCCTGCTGCCCAAAGGCGTCACCAAGCCAGCCCGCTCCGACGTCGCTCGGCTGGACAACGTACGGGGTAAGTCCCTGATTCTCCCGCTCTATCTTGCCCTTCCTGTAAAGGTCGATGTACCACGTGAGGGTCTCCTTTACGACCGGGTTGTCAAACCAGGAAGCATCCTCGGGCTTCTCGAACCATGGCTTGGGAGCACCGTTGCTGACCGCCACGGGGACGTACCTGTTGAAGCCTCCGAGGTATATGGCCAGTCCGGGCTTTCCTGTCTTGTCGGCTATTATCCTGGCGTACTCCTCAAGCTCCTCCCAGGTTTCGGGCGGCCTGGTGAGACCCGCCTGCTCGAAGAGCTTCTTGTTGTAGAAGAGGGCCAGCATGCTCCAGTCCTTCGGTAGGCCGTAGAGCTTTCCGTCCTTCATGAATGGCTCCAGCAGGAACGGATAGAACTGGTCAATGAAGCTCTGGTCAGCGAGGTCGGATATCGGATAGAGGGCGCCCTTGTCGATGAATATCGGGGCCCAGGCACTGTCAACGTAGAAGACATCTGGGGCAACTCCAGCACCGTAGGATGCCAGAATGTTCTCGTGGAACATCTGGGTGATGACCTCGTACTTGATGCCGATGTTGGGGTTCTGCTCCTCGAAAGCTTTAATCATCTTCTCGTAGTTCTTCATCTCGGTTTCTCCGGCGCTCCAACCGGCGAACCTTACGAAAACTTTCTCCTGCACCTGCGTCTCAACTTTGGTCTCGGTTTTAACCTTGGTTTCCGTGACGGTCGCCGGCGTTTGGGTTCCGGTCTGCTCCCCGCCGCCGATGCACCCGGCAGCCACTACTGCCAAAAGCAGAACAAAAACCAAAAGACCACCAGCAAGGACTTTTTTCATACCTCCTCACCCCTCGACATACGTGCATGGAATAATATGGGCATTCAATGTTTATACTACAATACTATTATATAAACCTTACTGAATTAGTATCCAATATATTTAAATAGTATTGAAGCTCAAAAATACGTAGTAGCAGTGACCTGTGGAGGGGTGCAGATGGAAAATTATGCTTTTTTGATTGAAAAACTGCAGGAACTCGGGCTCACCAAAAGGGAAGCTGAGGTTTACCTCACGATCCTCGTAAAGGACGGGGCTACCGTGAAGGAGCTTCTTGAGTCCCTCGACATTCACCAGCCACAGCTCTACAACATCATCCAGAGCCTGATACGAAAGGGATTCATCAGGGCATCCGCTGGAAGGCCGAGGGTCTACACGGCGAGCGATATAGGCGCCCTCATTGACATCCAGAAGATGAAGTTTGACCTCCTCCGGAGCGTTCTCCAGGAGGAACTCATGAAGATCAAGGGGAGAACCGAGGAAGAGGGGCCATACATTTCGCTTGTGAGGAGCCTGGAGGGCGTCTTGGCAAGCGTTATAGAGATAATAAACTCCGCGGAGGTCGAGATCAGAGCCGAGCTTCCCTATCCTGTCTTCAGGGAGCTCAAACCCTACCTGCTGGGGGCCCTCCAGCGGGGGGTGAACCTGTACCTTCTGGTTTATCCCACCATAGGTACTCCAGAGGAGTTCGAGAGGTTCAGGGACCAGGTCAAGATACGAACCTTTGATCTTGGGAACTTCCTTCTCGTCATATCTGACCTCTCAAGTGCGGTTTACTCAAAACGGCGCTTCTTCAGCGTCCACAAGCTTCCGATCTCCAGCAACGAGATCTACGGGTACGTGATACAGGAAAAAGACCTCCTCCTCAGGCTTCTCAACATCCACAACAACCTCTGGCTCAAGTCAAAGGAGGTCATGGGCTGGATTCCCAGGGTCGAGCTGTATCCTAAGGTGTTCATCGAGTTCTCGATGGCGCTCAACGAGCTTGAGACCCTGCTGAAGCTCGGTTATACCCCCGTGGTGACCGTAGAGGGCAGGGACGTTAAGAGCGGCTATCCCGTGAGCATCACAGGAAAGGTGCGTTCGATAAACCGTTTCGGGATAGTCAGCAACTTCGTCCTCGAAAGCGAGAACGGAACCTTTACCGTCGGGGGTTTTGATGCAGAGGTGGAGGACATCGAGGCGCAGAGGGTTGTCATCAGGGAGATAACAAAATAAGGTGACAGCGATGTCAAGGATAGCACTGATATGGGACTTCGATGGGGTTCTCGTTTACACGCCCCACGAGGAGGCCTGGAGAAAGGCGGCGGAGATCTACGGGGCCAAAATCGACCACGAGTTCTACGTGAGGTACGTCTCAGGAAAGCCGCGCTACGAGGGTGCGCACAACATACTGGAGCTGACGGGCATCTACGAGCGCCACGGTGCCGACACAGAGGAAAAAAGGAAGAAACTCCTCACGGAATTCGCCGAGTTCAAGAACAGGATGGTCAACGAGATGTTCGACAGGGGGGAGTACGAGGTCAACCATGGGGCCGTAGAGTTCCTGATGAGGGCAAGAGAACTGGGAATACCAAGCGCCCTGGCTTCCGCCTCAAAGAACGCCCCAAGGCTGGCGGAAAAGGTCAGGATTGGGGACAAGAGGCTGATAGATCTCTTCGATGTCAACGTCAGCGGCATGGCACCCAGCAAGAAGGAGGTATTCCGGCTGGCAAGGAAAAAGCTCACGGAAATGTTCCCGGAGGTGGAGTCGTTCTTCGTAGTTGAGGATGCCCCCGCAGGTGTAAAAGCCGCCAAGGAGCTCGGGATGCTTGTTTTGGGATATGAAAGAGAGGCAGAGCTTGAGGGGGCAGACCTTAGGTTCAGGGACTTTGAGGAGGTCTCCATCGAGCGGCTGTTAGGGCTGAGCGAAGGGAAGGAGGGGGAGTGATGAAGTTTCGGTTTAAGCTCTCCAGGTATTCACCCGAAGAGGAGGCGGTCTACGGGACGATACTGACCCTGGGAAACGGACACCTCGGTGTTCGGGGTGAGGTTGAGCTTGAACCAACGGTATACGGCACGACCATAGCGGGTGTTTATGATGATGCCCCTTACTTCTACCGTGAAATAGTCAACGCCCCCAGGGTCGTGGGGCTTCAGCTGATGTTCAACGGTGAGCCCCTAAACCTGAGCACCCACAGAATTCTGCGCTACGAGAGGGAGCTGGACATAAAAAAAGGAACCTTAAAAACGTGGGTGGAGCTTGAAACCAAAAAAGGCGTTAGAATAGGCTATGAGAGCACGCGGATAGTCCACGGAAGGAGAAAAAACCTCGTTATTATGAAGTTCAAATTTAAGGCCAGTCAGGACGGTCTCCTCACGATACTGAGCCCGATAGAGCTCGACACGGCCAACCCCTCCTACAGGGGGGAGATACTCGTTAGACACTATTCCGTGGAGGAGCTGGACTGCGACGGGGAGGGAGTGTATGCCCACGTCAGGACGCTGGACGGAAAGTACCACGTTGGCATAGCCAGCTCAATTTTCACCCCCGTGAACCACGAGAGGAGCACTGTAAAGAGCACCAGGCTCATAGGAGAGGTTCTAACGCTGAACGTTGAGGGTGGGAAAGAGTACGAGTTCGTGAAATACGTCGTTGTGTCTTCCAGCGGCGGAAACGACATGAAGAGTGCCGTTCTTGAGGAGCTCCGGGAGAGCAAAAGGGCGGGTTTTGAACAGCTATACGAGGAACACGTGAGTCACTGGGACAGGATCTGGGAGAGGGCCTGGGTGGACATAGAGGGCGACGAAGATGCCGAGAGGGGGCTTGCGTTCAGCCTCTTCCATCTGGTGCAGTCGCTTCCCCACGACAGCCACATATCCCTGACCGCGAGGGGGATACACGGCTTTGGCTACCGCGGGCACGTCTTCTGGGACACCGAAATCTACGCACTCCCGTTCTTCATGGCAACGATGCCCGAGGAAGCCCGGAGAATGCTCGTTTACAGGTACAACAACCTCAATGCAGCCAGGGAAAATGCGAGGCTCAACGGCTACGAGGGCGCACAGTTCCCGTGGGAATCGGCCGACGACGGCAGAGAGGCAACACCCCCTCTCGTGCCGCTGGATATGAGGGGGGAGAGGATGGTGAGGATATACACCGGAGAGGAGGAGCACCACATAACGGCGGACATAGCCTACACCGTTGACCTCTACTACCGCCTTACCGGAGACGAGGAGTTCATAACCCGCCACGGGCTTGAGATCATCCTGGAGACGGCGCGCTTCTGGGCGAGCAGGGTGAGGTACGACGATGGAAAGGGCTACGTAATAGAGAGGGTCATCGGTCCGGATGAGTACCACGAGCACGTCAACAACAGCTTCTTCACCAATCTGATGGCCAGGCACAACCTGCTCCTCGGAGTCTCGTACTTCAGAGAGGGCATTGGAAAGGACAGGTGGAGGGAAGTCATCGAGAGAACCGGGGTGACCGAGGGAGAAGTTCAGAAATGGCTTGAGATAGCCGAAGGGCTGTACATCCCACCGCAAACCGATGACGGGGTTTACGAGGAGTTCGACGGGTATTTTGCACTGAGGGACTACACGGTTGACCCCTACAACCTGGGGGAGGAAAGACTGCCGGAGGAGATAAGGAAAGACCTCGGCAGAACCCGACTCATCAAGCAGGCAGACGTCATAGCCGCCCAGTACCTCCTGAAGGACTGGTTTGACCTGGACACCATCAGGAGGAACTTCGAGTACTATATCGTCAGAACCACCCACGCGTCTTCACTCTCAATGCCCACCTACGCCATAGTCGCATCGTGGCTCGGGGACATGGAGCTCGCGTACGACTACTTCATGAAGTGCGCCTACATAGACCTGAAGAACATCTACGGAAACACCGCGGACGGGTTCCACCTGGCAACCGCCGGCGGTCTGTGGCAGATACTCTTCAGGGGCTTTTGCGGTGTCGATTTCAAGGAAGACACGCTGAAGATCAGCCCGAACCTCCCGGAAAAATGGGAGTCAGTGAGGCTGAGGTTCTTCTTCAGGGGCTCGTGGCTTGAGCTGAGGGTGAAGCATGGCGAAGTCCGCATAAAGATGTTAGAGGGCACGAAACCGATACGTGTGGAAGCCTTCGGAAGTGGGGCGGTTCTTCAGCCGGGGGAAGAGGCCCTACTCCGGCCCTAGCCCCCACAAAGGTTTTTAATCGTGCCCTCCGAAATTTCCCCGGTGGGAGAGATGGAGTTCCTTTACACGTACGAGACGCTCAAGCTTGAATTTCCGCTCTCCGAGCCGGAAAGGGCAACGTTCGTAATCCTGGGCATTCCCTTCGATGGGACAACCAGCTTTAAGCCCGGGGCGAGGTTCGGGCCAACCCTGATCAGGCATGCCACCCTCAACCTTGAGAGCTACATCCTCGACTATGATGTTGACATATCCGAGCTCCCAATAGCGGACATAGGGGACATCGCCGTCGTCGCCGGAGACCCCCGGAAGACTGCAGACAGGGTCAGAGAGACCCTTGAAGAGCTCAAACGCATAAACCCCAACGCCCTGCCGATACTCCTCGGTGGCGAGCACTCCCAGACCCTCGGCGCCGTTGAAGCCCTTAGGCCGGCCAGCTACGTCGTCTTCGACGCCCACCTAGATCTGAGGGACAGCTACGAGGACAACCCCTACAACCACGCCTGCGTGGCGAGGAGGATAGGGGAGCTCGGAATAAGGGAAGCGATGTTTGGGATAAGGAGCGGAACGAGGGAAGAGGTCATCTACGCCGAGGAGAACGGAATCCCGTGGGTGCACGCGAGGGATTACGACTTCGATGCCTTCGTCGAACTGGTGAAGCCCCTCCCCGAGCCGGTGTACCTCTCGATTGACATAGACGTCTTCGACCTTTCGCTCGTTCCCTCAACCGGAACCCCCGAGGCCGGTGGACTGGGCTTCTGGGAAGTCGTGGAGGCCATGGAATGGCTCGTGGAAAACAAGAGCATAGCGGGCTTCGATATAATGGAGGTTGGCGGGCACGAACTCGGGGACATCACCGCCCTGACGGCTGCGAAGCTCCTCTTCCACTTCATAGGAGCGAAGGGAGGTCTCTAGCAATAATTTTCCTTTCTGGGCTTCACAGCAAATTGAAAAAAGAGAAATCAGGAAGTTTTCAGCTCGTGCTTCATCTTCTCGTAGCTCTTCATCCTGTCCTGTACTGTCTCGGTTCCCAGCAGCTTAGTCCTGAGGAACGGCAGCCACAGGGTCTCAGTGATGACGGAGGCAAGGACGACTATGACCGTGGTGGCCAGGATAACATCGCCCCAGTACACGCTGAGCTCTCCACCGGGGTACTTCATCGCGAGGGACAGGGGAAGTGCCGCCAGGGCTGAGGGCACTATGCCCCTGGGGCCTTCGAGGGCTATGAAGAGATATTCCCTCGGACTCCACCATCTGAGAAGGGGAAGCGCTGCGAGGGGCCTCGCAACCACCATGATAAAGAAGGCCACGAGTACGCCCTTCAGAATGTTCCCGGTCAGGAGGTCGAGGTTCAGGCTGGCGCCGAGGAGCACAAAGATAAACACCGTGGCTATCGCTGCGAGGCTCTCGTTGAACTCGACCTCCTTCTCCACCGCCCTGAGAACCCTGTCCATGATGGCCGGGTTCTCCCTTTTTCCTATTATTTTGTAGTTCCCGAGGACTATCCCAGTGACCGTTGCGACGAGATATCCTGAGGCCTGGAGGGACTCTCCGAGGAAGAAGCCGGTGAAGGCCAGGAGGAGCGAGAATATCTCTATCTCTGGGAACTCAAATAGGGAGGTCTTCTTAATGAACCAGTAGCCGAACATCCCAAGAACAAAGCCCACCGCTATGGACACCACGACCTCGTAAAGGAAGTACAGGAAGGCCCCACCGTAGAGGCCGGCCACCGAGCTCAGCGAGGCAAAGATACCGCCGCTGGCCTGGGGAACGAACATCGCTATCGCGACGGTTGTCAGGACTATACCGAGAGGGTCGTTGAATATGGACTCCGTTACTATGGTCGTCTCGATGTCCTGCTTAACCCTGTGCTGGCGGAAGAGGGGTATCAGCGTCGCCGGGTCAGTGGCACTTATTATGGCACCGAAGAGGAAGCCGACAAGAAATGGGGCATCAAAGACCCAGGAGAAGAACCACGCAGAGAGAAGAGCCGTTATCAGAAGTCCGACCGTGTCGAGGGTCACTATTGTGCTCATGTTCCGTTTCAGCATCCTCCAGCTCAGATTGTGTCCCTCGGTAAAGAGTATCATCACCAGGCCAAAGACCCTGACGTAGTCAAAGAGCTCATGCGCAACTTCCCTCGGCATCCACATGGTTATCGGGCCAAGAACCATCCCGAATACTATGAAGAGAGGAACGTATGATATGTTGAACCGTCTGCTGAGAAGCATTGAGATTATACCCGCACCGAGTACCGCTATGAGCACCCTCGCTATAACATCCGTTGGCACCATTGGAATCTCCCCCGTCCTTTGGCCGGGGTTCTACGGAGAATATTTAAACGTTTGGTTTGTTTGGCACTCCCAGGCGGACGGATTGGCTGGTACAATGTTCTAAACGTTGCCTCGATGTCCCGTTAAACCCACAAAGTCTTAAATAGAACTTTTTTCATCCTTCAACATTGGTGATCCCTATGGAAGTGGAGTCCGCCCTTGAGAGGTTCCACTCACTCACCCTGACCGATATCATGCCCCGGTTCGAGACGATGCCCATAGTCACCGCGGATGCCGACCTGCTCAGCGTCCTCAAGATACTGAGGAGTAGGCACCATGTCTGGGTCGTTGACAGCAGGGAGAACATGAAGCTCGTGGGCGTCATCAGGTACATCGACGTTATAGACGTCCTCCTTCCCCCGGGGGCCCACAAGTTCAAGCTGGGGATGACCAGCAAGATAATGCGCTCGATGCTCGGCGGCGCCACCAAGGCGGAGGATGTCGCTGAGAGGCACGTGCTCACGATAGACAAAGATGCCACGGTACTTGATGCCCTGATGAAGATGCGCAAGTACAGAATACAGGTACTGGCCGTCGTGAAGGACGGAAAGCTGGTCGGCGAGGTGAGCCTGCGCATACTGATAGACGAGCTGCTGAGACTGCTCCGGGTGGGTGGAGCGCAATGGAAACGGTGACCTGGCTCCTGTTCGCCATAGGAATATCCCTGATCCTGGCGAAGATAGGGGACAGCATAATAGAGAGACTTGAGCTACCGGGCGTTCTTGGAGAGCTCCTTATGGGGATGATCCTAGGAAACCTCGTCTATTTTGGGATAGTCGCTCCCCAGTACCTCCCGATAGTCAGCGGAGAGGGCTTTACCACAGATTTGACCGTCGTTTCCAACTTTCTGGCCAAGCTGGGTATAATATTCCTGCTGTTCCTCGGTGCCCTCGACGCTGACATTGAGCAGCTCAAGAAAACCGGACTCACCGCAACGGTCTCCACCCTCCTGGGGGTATTTGTGCCGCTCTTCATAGGGTGGTTTGCCCTTATGGAAATGGGATACCCCAGCAGGGAAGCCTTCGCGGGGGGTGTCCTGCTGACGGCCACGAGCATCGGGCTGACGGTCAGGGTAATGATGGACTTGGGCGTGCTCAAGAGTGAGGTCGGAGCCGCTTCGCTCAGCGCGAGTGTTATGGACGACTTTCTCGGCATAGCGCTCGTCATATTCGCCGTTGGAAGCGGGAGTCTTATAGAGCTGAGTGAAAAAATAGTCGCCTTCTTTGTAATAACCGGCATCCTCTGGTGGTTCCTCGTTGAGCACTACATAAAATTCGCCGAGAGGCTGCACGTCGAGAAGGGCATACTGGGAACCGTTCTCGGCATGATGTTTCTCTTCGCGGCCCTCGCCGAGGGCTGGTTTGCGGCAGCCATCGAAGGAGCGTTTATGATGGGTCTCGTGCTCTCAAAGCTCCCCGAAGGAAAGCGCATCATGGATGACGTAAAGGCCATAGGTTACGGCCTTCTCATACCATTCTTCTTCGTCCACACTGGAGCGATGTTGAACCTCACGGTATTTGGGGACGCAAAGGCCCTCGTTCTGGCGGCAGTCCTGACTGTCATAGCGGTTTTTGGAAAGGTCGCCGGAAGGGGATTCGGGGCATGGATAACGGCCTGGGGAAAGGGAAGGGAGTTCCTGTTCACCGGGGAGAACTTCTGGATGTCCCTCCAGATGGGCATCGGCTCGGTTCCGAGAACGGAGGTCGCCCTCGTTGACCTCATGGTGGCAATACACGGAGGCGCGATCAGCCCGCAGCATGCCCCGGAGTTCATAGCGGCGACGCTGATATTTATAACGGTCTCGGTGCTGATAACGCCGCCCCTGCTCAAATGGGCGTTCAAGAGAGAAATCGAGGAGAGCAGGAGTACAAAAGCCGCCCAGAAGGTCGAGAGGATACAGGCAACCAAAGAAAAGATAAGGGAAATAAAGGGCTCATCCTGAGCCTTTTCCTTTACAATCAGCCGAAGAATGCCCCCATGGCGCTCATTTCCTCCTCGCTCATGGACTTTATCCTGAACTCAGGCATCTTGGGGAGAAGAGCCTCGTACCCCTCCCTTGTTATCTCCTCGGCCCGCCCGTTCTTGACGTGGTAGAACATGCCGTAGTCCGGGTCGCGGTACGCAACGAGGAACTCCCCAACCTCAACGTCATCGAAGCTCACGAAGATTACGTTACCCCCTGTGTAGGGCTTCCTGCACTTGAACGGGAAGCTTGAGGAGTTAAGCATCGCATCTCCTAGGGCCTGGTTGGCCTTTTCTCCGTTTATCTCGGTCCAGAACTTTCTGCCTTCAAAGTCGCCCTCAACGACGATGAGGAACCTCTTTCCATCGAGCTCGACGATGGGAGCACCTTTCTGCGCGAGTATCCTAAAGAGCTCACCTATGGTCTCGGCATTTCTGAGGGAAGCAACAAATCCTTCAACCTTCATAGTCCCACCAGAGACCCTTCCGAGTGAAGGGTATAAAAGCTTAAGCTTTTTATTTGTGATGCCCATACCCCATTGATGACATCGAAACGCGGCTATCTTAAAAAGTGGGGTGTTGTCATCGCTTTTTCCATCCTGGCCGGCCTAGTGGGTGGCTTGGGTGCGATAGTCTTCAGGGTGTTCATAGGCGTCGTTCACAGGCTTTTCTTCGAGTGGCTGCTTCCGAACGTCTCTTACAGTGTGGGGGGCTTCAACGTCGGATACATACTCCTCCCCACCCTTGGCGCGTTCATAGTCACGTTCTTCGTGATCAAATGCCCCGAAATCAAGGGGAACGGCATCCCGGAGGTCATAGAGGCGGTCATATTTAAAGGCGGCAACATCCCCGGAAAGTTTGCCGTTCTGAAAACGGTAGCCACGGCCATAACCATAGGCTCCGGGGGGAGCGTCGGGCGCGAAGGGCCAATAGGGTTCATAGGTGCGGCCTTAACGTCAATCCTAGCGCGCTGGTTCGACATGTCCAAGGAAATGAGGAAGCTCCTCGTGACCTGCGGCCTGGCGGCAGGTATAGCGGGCACCTTCAACACCCCGCTGGCAGGGGCGATGTTCGCCCTTGAGGTCGTCTACATGGGTGCCTTTTCGATAAACCTCGTGCCCATATTCATCGCCGCCGTCACCGGCAACGCGATCACCTTGGCCGTTCTCAACAGGGCGGTGGAGATAGATATCCCCGGCGGGATAGGACACACAATCTTTGAGCTTCCCCTGTTCTTTCTCCTTGGGCTGTTTCTCGGCGTCCTCGCCGCGTTCTATGCCCGGTTCCTTTATGGGATGGTGGATAGGTTCTCAAAGGCCAAAGTGCCCGAGATTATGAAGCCGGCAATAGGCGGCTTTGGTGTCGGTGTTCTCGGGATGCTGTTCCCGGCGTACGGCATATTCGGGATAGGCTACGAAGGCATGAGGATGGCGTTCTACGGGGAGCTGGCGATAGGGCTCCTCATAATTCTCGGACTGGTCAAGATGCTGGCCACCGCCCTGACCCTCGGCTCCGGACAGAGTGGCGGTGTCTTTGCCCCGAGCCTCTACATAGGGACGATGTTCGGAGCGGCCTTCGGCCAGGTCGTAAAGGCATTCCTGCCAGCCCACGCCTCCAGTCCCTCCGTCTATGCCCTTGCGGGGATGGCGGCCTTTTTCAGCGGCATGACTCAGGCACCCCTTACCCAGATACTCATGGTCACCGAGCTGACGAGGAGTTACACCGTTCTCCCGCCGGTGATGACCTCCGCAACCATAGGCTTCCTCACGGCGAGGTTCTTCCTCAAGGGGGAATCCATCTACACCCTCAAGCTCACCAGAAAGGGCTACCATGTAACGACGGGAAAACCGGTCATCCTTGAGACAATATCCGTCGGGGAGATAATGACGGTGAACCCCGTCTACGTTACCGAGGAGCAGACCCTCTTCTACGTGGAGCACCTGATAGGGGAAACCGGACACGACTGCTTCCCCGTGGTCAACGAGAACATGGAAGTGGTGGGAATAATCGGCATAAAGGACATCCTGAAAAAGTCCTCCAGCGTTAAGAGAATGCCTGTGAAGCGCTTCCTTCGCCGCTCCTACGGAGTGACGTATCCGACGGAAACCGCGGAGGATGCCTTTGAAAAGCTCATGGCCTACGACCAGAACCTCCTGCCCGTGCTGGAAAGTCCCAGGAACAGGAAGCTCGTCGGAGTCGTGACGAAGAGGGACATATACCGCGCCTACTACCGGGGCTTGGAGGGTATGTACATAGAATGAGGTGATCCCATGCACGTAGATGCAGACCTTCACATACATTCCCACTACTCGAAGGCCGTCTCAAAATCCATGACTGTTCCAAACCTCGCCGAGAACGCCAGGTTCAAAGGCCTCGGGATAGTCGGGACGGGGGACATACTCAACCCGAAGTGGGAGGAGGAACTGTTGAGGTACACAGAGAAGGTCAGCGAAGGAACCTACGAAAGAAAGGGAATCCGATTTCTCCTCACGGCAGAGGTCGAAGACAGCAGAAGGGTGCACCACGTCCTGATTTTTCCGAACATCTCCACCGTCAGGGAGATGAGGGAGGAGCTGAGGAAGTACTCTGGAGACATAGAGACCGAGGGAAGACCGAGGGTTGGCCTTTCAGCGGCGGAGATAGCCGACATTGCTAATGAACTCGGTGTCCTGATAGGGCCGGCGCACGCCTTTACGCCCTGGACGGCCATCTACAAAGAGTACAACAGCCTCAGGGAGGCATACCAGGGGGCGAAGGTTCATTTCCTTGAGCTGGGTCTCTCGGCGGACTCAGAGATGGCGGACAGGATAAAGGCCCACCACTCCCTGACCTACCTCAGCAACAGCGACGCCCATTCCCCTATGCCCCACCGCCTCGGGAGGGAGTTCAACCGCTTTGAAGTGAAGGAAGCGACATTCGAGGAGATACGGAAGGCCATTCTAAAGAGGGGAGGCAGAAAGATCGTCCTCAACGCCGGCCTTGACCCGAGGCTGGGCAAGTATCACCTTACGGCATGCTCCCGCTGCTATGCCAAATATTCTCCTGAGGAGGCGAGGGGGTTCAAGTGGAAATGCCCGAAGTGTAGCGGCAGAATAAAGAAGGGCGTTCACGACAGAATCCTTGAGCTGGCCGACACGGAAGATAGGCCCAAGGACAGGCCGCCATACCTTCGTCTGGCTCCCCTAGCTGAGATAATCGCCATGGTCATAGGGAAGGGAGTCGAAACGAAGGCCGTGAGGATGATCTGGGAGCGCTTTTTGAAGGAGTTCGGGAGCGAAATACGGGTTCTCGTCGATGTCCCGCTTGAGGGTCTGGCGGAGGTCCACGAGGAGGTTGCAAAGGCCGTGTGGGCGTACAGGGAAGGCAAGCTCATAGTGATACCCGGCGGTGGGGGAAAATACGGAGAGATACGACTGCCAGAGGAGATAAGAAAAGCCAGAATAGATGATCTCGAAACCCTTGAGGTCGAAGTCCCAAAGGAGGAATACCGGCCGAGGCAGACGAGTCTCATGAAGTTCCTAGGGGGGAGCCGGAGGACTAAGTGAAGCACCTGCCCCTTGCGCCGATTCTTTTTATAGCCTCTCTGCAGGCTTCTCTCAGCTTTTCCGCGTTCTCCTCTGGAATTCCATCGTAGGTGAAGTCCCACGTCCCCATCTCCATCCCCGCAGCATATTTGATCCTGCCGTTCTCCCTCAGGATTGGATAGAACTCAACGTGGAGGTGATAGAAATCATAGTTTCCCCTGAACGGGGCCTGATAGACCATCATGGTGTACGGCATGTCCCTCTTCAGGACGGTGTTGAGGGTTCCAGTCGCAACGCGGAGGGCGTCGGCCAGATCTGTGAGCTCCTCATCCACCAGCTGGGTGAGCCACTGGACGTGCCTTTTCGGATAGACATGGACTTCAAAGGGCCAGTTTGCAAAGAACGGAAGGAACACGGCAAAGCTTTCGTTCTCGTATACCGCCCTTTCACCTTTCAGCTCCTCGCGCAGGAGCCTGCAGAAGAGGCACTCGCCGGTGCGTTTGGAGTATTCCCTGGAGTTCTGGACTTTGAGGCGAACCTTGAGCGGTATGAACGGTGTCGCGTAGAGCTGGCCATGGGGGTGGGTCAGACTAACGCCGATTTCCTCACCTTTGTTTCGAAAGATTGAAACGTAGGCAACGTGGGGGTTTCTCTTCAGTTCTGCGGTTATGTTTTTCCATAATTCAACAACTCTGGCCACGGCATGGATGGGAAGCTCATCGAGATCTCGGAGGTCGTGCTCGGGCGTTTCGACTATCACACTGCACTGGCCGAGTGCCCTCGCCTTTTTGTAAAATCCGGCCCTCTCGGGCTTGGGGGCATCGAAGGACAGCATAGGAAACCTGTTCGGAAGCAGAAGAACCTCCCAGCCGTAACCGGTCTCTTCGCTCCCGGGGCAGAAGGGGCAGAAGTTCCTCGGCCTCCACGGGCGTTTCTTCCTCACCGCCGAGACCATGACCCACTGACCGGTCAGAGGATTGTACCTCAGCTCCCTCATCTTTACCACGCACTTACCTTGGTGTCAACAACATAAAAGCTTGGCGAAGGCTTTAAATCACATCACCCAACTGGGAGTGGGGGTAAAGGTGGAGAGGGAGATAATCGAGCTCTTTATGAAACACCTCAGAATGCAGGGTGATTTACCTCTGGGGGACGACGCGGGAGCGATTAAGCTCGGGAACGAGTGGTTCGTAGCGACGAACGACATGCTCGTGAGAAAAACGGACGTACCGGATATAATGACGCCCGAGCAGGTCGGGTTTAAGGCCGTCACCATGAACGTCAGCGATGTAGCCTCCATGGGGGCAAGACCCCTGGGATTCCTCTTCTCCCTTGGAGTCCCCGAGGACATTGACATGGACTATCTGGATGGGGTTGCAAGGGGAATTGGAGATGCCCTCGAATTCTACAACCTTCCCGTCCTGAGCGCCGACACCAACGAGGCAGACGATTTGATAATAGACGGAATCGCCCTTGGGAGAACGAGGAGGCTCCTAACAAGGAGCGGGGCAAAGCCGGGGGACCTCGTCTGTGTAACAGGAGACATAGGACGGGCTTTGGCAGGACTCCTCCTCTGGAAGCACGGGGTTGATGTGCCCGGAAGGGTAAGGAAATCCCTCTATGAGAAGCTCCTCGAACCCAGGGCTCGGGTTACGGAGGGGGTTGAGCTGAGCACCTCAGCGAACGCTGCAATAGACATCAGCGATGGGATCTCCAAAGAACTCCACCTGCTGGCAGGAATGAGCCGGGTAAGGATAGAGGTCGATGCCCGGAGGCTACCGGTGAGGGAAGAAGTCATTGAAGCCGCCCAGGCACTTGGACTGAGCGCCATCGAGATAGCCCTCGCCAGCGGAGAGGAGTTCGAACTCGTCTTCACGATACCCGAGAAAATGGTAGAGAGCCTCCGGATGGAGTTCACAGTAATAGGACGCGTCGAGAAAGGGAGCGGCGTATACATTACCATCGATGGAAAAAGACAGGAGATGCCCCTTCTCGGCTGGGAACACCTTCACAGAACAGCAAAGGGGACGTATAGAGTGTTGTTCCGATAACGTTTTAAAATCCCGAACCGACTTAAGGTAGGTCGTGACTATGCTGGAGAGCCTTATCGCATCAGCGAAGCAGTATTTTTCAGTGGTAGGAACCGCTTCCCTTAAGTACCTGACCCTGGCATTCCTCACGTACTATGTTAGCGTTGTTCTCTACGGCATCCGCTGGAAGCTCGTTCTAAGGGGTGTGGGGAAGGACGCCCCCCTTCACGAGCTCGTCAAGGCCATACTCGCCTCAATCTTCATGAACAACGTCACCCCAATGAGCAGGAGCGGAGGGGAGCTGCTCAGGATGGCGTGGGTGTCCAAGAAGGCCAACATCCCCGCAGGAGTCTCCGCGGTCAGCATAGTCTACGAGCGCATACTCGAGACGATTCCGGTATTTGGCCTGTTTCTCGTTGGGATGATGTATTTCTCATCGGAGGAACCGATCCCCTTCGTGATCCTGGGCATAGCAGGCATATTCCTGATATGGGTTAAATGGGACTCCTTCGTCAGGCTCTCACTCCGCCTGTTCAGAACCCCCGTGACCCCCGAGGAGATGGAGAAAATAACCTCCCTGAGAAACATGCACAGCCTCAACATCATAGCGGTTCTCCTCAGTTCCACGGTCTGGCTCCTCGACGTTGTTCGGCTGAAGCTTATTACACTCGCCTTCGGGCTTCACCTTGCCTGGAGCTTTATAGCGGTCATCTCAATAGCTAACCTCCTGTTTGGCCTCATCGCCTTCACTCCGGGCGGTGTTGGGATAATTGAAGGGGGTCTGGTGGGAACACTCACATACTTCGGAATCCCAATGGCGCTCGCGGTTTCGATAACCCTCCTAGAGCGCTTTGTGTCGTACGTCGCCAGCAGCCTAGTGGGACTAGCGGTCCTCCTGACGTCCGGAGGGGTCGAAATATGGAAAGCCTTAAGATCGCAATAGCATCCGACTGGTTCTACCCTAAAATCGGGGGAATAGAGTCTCACATTGATGAGCTCGCCCGCAACCTCGCTCTCATGGGACACGAACCCTACGTCCTGACACACGATTACCGCTATATGAAGCCATACATAGACAGCTTCCCCTATCCGGTACTCAGGTTTCCTGGAACCCTGTACTTCCGCAAATACCACTCAAGTGTGGGCTTTACACAGTTCTGGAGGATAAACGAACTCTACAAGGAACTGGACTTCGACATCACGCACGTCCACAGTATATACTCCCCCCTCGCGATCGCGGTTTCCAAGATATCCCGGGGAATACGGAACGTCCCCGTTGTGGCCACAAACCACTCGTTCTATGGAAAGCCCCCCCTCTATTCTCTCATCGGAGCATTTGTCAGACATCACCTCAAGAGGATAGACACCTTCGTCGCGGTCAGCACTCCCGTGGCTGAGGACACGCGGAACCTGCTCGGGGAGAAGCTCCGGGGACGTCCAGTCATCGTGGTGCCCAACGGGATAGACGTCAAGAGATGGCGCCCTCCGGAACCAGAAGAGAGGGAAAACGCCAGAAAGAGCCTCGGTGTCAGGGACGAAATCGTCGTCCTGTATCTGGGGAGAATGACCGAGAGGAAGCAGGCCCACAGGATACCTCTTATGATAAAGGGCGCTCTCAAGAAGAGCGGCATCCCCAAGAGAAAGGTAAGACTCGTCATGATAGGTGACGGCCCCATGCGCCCCCTCCTTGAGAAATACCTGCGCGAGACGGGTATTGGTGAGATAACCGAGCTCTACAACTTTATCGAGAGGGGGCGGCTTCTGCCCCTTTACTGGGCGGCCGATATGGTGCTGATGCCCGGAATACTCGAAGCCTTTCCGGTCGTCGGGCTGGAGGCCATGTCAACCGGGAGGCCCGTAATCGGGAGGAACGAGAGCGGCCTATCGGATATGATAGTCCACGGGGTCACCGGCCTTTTAGCGGAGAGCGAGGAGGGCATGATGGAAAACCTCGCCGTCTCGTTCCAAGACAGGGAGAGGCTTATAGCGATGGGCACGGAAGCCCGCAAGCGCGCGGAAAAAGAATTTTCGTGGGACGTTGTTCTGCGTAAGCTGCTGAGGATATACAAACGCACAATCGACATGAGGGACGAGGTCGACAGGAGATACGTCTTCTACAAGATGGTCCGGGGGATTGGCCCATGATGGTCTCGATAACCTTCGATGTGGAGCACGACTGTCCGCCGTATCTCACGACCATGAGGGGGATGGAGGAGGGACTGCCAAAGCTCCTCGACTTAATGGCAGAGAAAAGGGTGAGGGCCACGTTCTTCTTTACAGCCGAGATGGCGAGGCGCTTTCCGGAACTCGTGAGGCGCGTCATCGACGAGGGACACGAGCTGGGGAGTCACAACTACAACCACGAGCGGCTGGACAAGCTCACCAGAGAGGAAGGCGAAAAGGCCATCGAAAAGTCGCTTAAGGTACTGCGTAAGTTTGGGGACGTGGTCTCATTCCGCGCCCCCAACCTGCAGTTCCCTAATTACTATTATGATATACTGTCAAAAAACGGCATTCTTGTGGACTCCTCGAAGGCAACGTACAAGGGCTACCGCGGGGGTGTGAGGTTCTTTGGAGATGTCCTGGAGGTCCCCGCTTCAACCACGTCCTCCGTCATACGACTCCCCTGGAGGATTCAAAGGATTATTCACGGCCGCCTGAGAGAACCCCGAGTTTACTTTGCCCACCCATGGGAGTTTGTCCCCATGCAGAGGGAAAAGATAAGGTGGGACTGCAGGTTCAACACCGGGGATCAGGCCATCTCCCTCCTCGGAAGGCTGATAGACCACTACAAAAGAGAGGGGGCAGAGTTCCTGACGATAAGCGAGTACTACGAAAGGTACCAAAAACTTAAACGGAAGTGAGCCTACTATTCTCCGGTGAGACCTATGCGAGAGGCCATGCACTGGGAGCCGCTTGAGGGCGGAAGGGTGAGGTGCAGACTGTGCCCCATCAACTGCATAATAGATGAGGGCCAGCGCGGTTCCTGTCGGGTGAGAAAAAACATCAACGGAAAGCTTTACACCCTTAACTATGGAAAAGTATCGTCAGTTGCAGCGGATCCCGTTGAAAAGAAGCCCCTCTTCCACTTCTGGCCGGGCTCGTGTGCCCTTTCAGTAAGCACGGTTGGGTGCAACATGCACTGCAAGCACTGTCAGAACTGGGAGATAAGCCAGACGGACGAGAGCTTCCCGTACCTCCATGATGCCACGCCCGAGGGGATAGTCGCCTTGGCCAAAAAATATGAGTGTGAGAGCATAGCTTACACTTACAACGAACCAGTCATCTGGTACGAGTTCGTCCTTGACACGGCCAGGCTGGCCAAGAGGGAAGGAATCTACAACCTCCTTATAACCAACGGCTACATAAACGAGGAGCCCTTCAGGGAGCTCGCCCCTTACATAGACGCCATGAACATCGATATCAAAGCCTTCAGCGACAGGTTCTACATGAGGATAGCCAGCGTCCCAAGCGGTGAGCCGAGCAGGAGGACTGCGGAGATGGCCAAAAAGGAGTTCGGAATCCACGTTGAACTGACTTACCTGATAATTCCTACGCTGAACGATGGGGAGGAGGAGATCAGGGCGTTCGTCCGCTGGGTGATTGAAAACCTCGGCGATGATACCCCGGTTCACTTCTCCAGGTTCTTTCCCCATTACAGGCTGGGCCACCTTCCGCCGACTCCAGTCGAGACGGTTGAAAGGGCGTACAGAGTGGCCAGGGAGGAGGGACTCAAGTTCGTCTACATCGGCAACGTGCCCGGTCACGAGGGCGAGAACACCTACTGTCCCGGCTGTGGCAAACCTTTAATAGTCCGCTGGGGATTCAAAATCACCGAGTATCATGTGAAAGACGGAAGGTGTGAATACTGCGGTGAGCCCATCCCCATAGTGGGCACGTATCGAAAAAAGCGATATAGCTGGATGTGGTGGTGAAATTGGCCGAGATTGAGGTTATTTTTTACATTGAGGGCATAGGCAACGACAAGAAAGTTTTAGAAAGGGCTCTGGAGGAGACTGCAAAAAACCTCCAGAATGAAAAGGGCGTCAAAATTAAGTACGTAAATCTGGAGGAGGTCATGGAAACCCCGGAGGAGGAGCTTCTTAAGTATTCGGGGGTCATAGAAGCCCGGTTGGAGGGGACCCTTGGGGATATAGTCCGGCTGACCCTGCGGTACTCTCCGGCAGTTGTGGAGGTCCTGAGACCCGGAAAACTGGAGATTGAGTCAAAGGATCTCATGAAAACCCTTGGAGAAATCTCACTGTTCATGGGAAAGCTCATGAAACAGTTCGGCGGCCTGGCAGTTTATCCCAGGCTCGACGACATCCCTGACCCGAGGATAGGCTATTCAAGGGAGGAGATTGAAGAGCTGATCGTTGAGGACAGGAACATCCTCTACCGCTTCGTCGTTGAGGTCTTCGGAGAGAACGAGGAGGGCATAAAGACCACCATGGGAAAGGCCCTCACCATTGAAGGATGCAAGATAAATAAGCTCGTCGTCCAGGGACAGATGGAGGGGGATAACTTCAAAGGCCTCCTCGCGGCGGAGCTTCTGTCACCGTTTGAGACGCTCGTTCAGCTGACCGCAAAGTACGCCCCCGTTGCTATCTCCATAATAGAGCCTGAGATTATAGACATCACGGCCAACGAGCTCCAAAACACGCTGACAGACCTCGGTGGCTTCGTTAATGAACTGGTTACAAGGCCTGTGAAGAGGCAGCTCATGGAGAAGAAGAACACGGAGTTCAAATTGAACCCGTGATATTATCGGCAAAAGGCGAAAAGCCTATAGGCATTTAATTAAGCTTCCTTTCATTTTTACGGCAATGAGCGAGCTTTTTTTAAGCAGAGAAAGGGTCTGAAAGCGAAAAGTATATATACCCTAACCGGGTAGAAAGTCATTGACAATGCATATTAGACCATCCTAGGGCGTAAGCCCAAAGTTAAGGAGGTGTTGGGAAAATGAAAGTGAAGAAGATCGCGGCCCTTGCAATTGGTGCCGCAATGGTTGGAGCCACCATGGGCTTTGCCAGCGCTCAGCCGACCGTTCCGAACATACCGAAGGACTTCTTCGTTAACGCCGATGGAACCCCGAACGTTAAAATCGTCGTTGGAAGTACCGCTGCTGCTATGGACGTTGCCAGCGCCGCTGACATTGCCGTTGCCCTTGGCAGCCTGCTCTACACCACCGAGCAGGCCGAGATCCAGAACGGCTACGTCAAGGTCAAGGCCGAGTACCCGCCCGCGACCATCGACAGCTGGGCCATCTACGCCTACAACTACACCACCATGACCGTTGACCACGGCCTCACCATCAACGGTAGCGAGAACTGGGCCACTACTTATGACGAGCTTCCGGGGGACTACTGGTGGAACGGCGCCGCCTACGTTGACACCTACGCCCAGTGGAAGGACTGGTTCACCGTCACCACCACCCTCGCCGACAGGGACAAGATAAACGACGAGCAGCTCATCGACTGGCACATCACCCTCAGCAAGATAGGCCTCAGCTCCAAGGACCCGAGCACCTGGGACGAAACCAGGCCGCCCAAGGACGCTGACCTCGTCGTCACCCCGGGCAACGTCACCGTCTTCGTTGACTACAAGCTCTACAACTACAGCGTGACAACCACCGAAGAGATTAGGGCCGAGTACCCCGAGTGGGGCGTTCCGGCCGAGTACCAGAACGTTACCAACTACTACATCGGCGACGCCGCAAACGTTGCCGCTGACGGGGGAACCATCGTCAGCACCTACAGCGAGGGCGTCGGTGCCGGTGACACCTTCACGGTCTTTGGCGAGACCTACTACGTCCTCAGCGTTGACAACGGCCAGTTCACCGCCGGTCTCGACAAGGGTACCGCCTGGTACCAGGTCGGCCAGCCACAGGCCATCGAGGGCACCGACTGGATCGTCACCGTCCTCGACATAAGCATCATCGACCAGAGGGCCCTTGTCACCGTCAAGAACGCCGTCACCGGCCAGGAGAGCGACCAGCTCATCCTCACCAAGGACTCGGCCGTTGACGTCTTCGGCGACGGAAGCGTTATCCTCACCCTCAGGGACACCTTCGTCGGTATCGACGGCCACCTCATCGCCAGCATCGAGGCTCAGGTCGACGTCAAGACCTACGCCAACGATGGAGTCAGCAACATCATAACCTACGACGGCAAGACCTGGGAGATGACCATCAGCACCGCCAACGTTAGCGGCACCTGGTACATCACAAACATCACCCTCACCAACCTTGATACCCTCGAAGGCAACCCGGTCGACATCTTCGGCACCTACAACCTCTGGTACAAGTTCGAGCTGAAGACCCTCAACGAGGCCGATGTTAACTACGACATCGACGGCAACGGCACCATCGATGACGTTGACCGTGTCGTCGCCTACGCTTACATCTGCCTCAAGGAGAAGGAGGGCACCGTCGTCGAGAAGGAGCTCGCCGCTGGCGACCAGGTCCTCGACACCGACTACTACGTCGAGGGCATCTACGGCGACGTCACCATGCTCAAGCCGGTTACCCAGCCGATAACCGTCATGGACTACGAGGTCAACATGGACGACCCGGGAAGCAACCTCATCCTCATCGGCGGTCCGGTTGCCAACAGCATCACCAAGTACCTCGTTGAGCAGAACATCAGCCAGGTCGACTGGTACAACAGCCCAGGCGACATCGAGTACATCCAGAACGCCCTTGGAGGCTACGACGTCGTCATCGTCGCCGGTGCTACCAGGGACGAGACCAAGGTCGCCGCCGAGGCCCTTATGGAGTACATCGCTGGCCTCTGAAGGCCTTCCCTTCTATTTTAATTCCCTTTTCTGGGGGTTTTAGAATTGGATCAAAGGAGACTCGCAGCGGTTCTTGTAGTCCTCATAGTCGTTGTGGCTCCAATCAGCTACGTGCTGTACTCGTACCATAACTTCAGCACCGTCCTTAACCCCGGAGCGCCGAAGGCATCAACTCACTACGTGATGATATACACCCCCTCCGGCCAGTTCTACGCCCTGACCGCAGAGCAGTACCAGAAGCTGATCGAGGAGGGCACTAAACCCCCTGCAGGTTCAAAGCTTTTCAACATCACGGTGGACAGCTACATCACGGGCAGTCCAGAGGTTGACCTCAACCTGACGCTCAGGAGTGTTTATGAGTACTTCACAATCGTGATGGGAGACCCCTCCGTGACCAACTGCAAGGACTCCCCCCAGCTGTACGTGGGTGACTGCAGGTACAGAACCCTCGCCGTTTCGGAGATATCCGGCGTGGTCTCCAACATATTCACGACAAACTACTACATCAAAGGACTCCAGATGGGATACGACAACGCCACAGCCAAGCAGTACGCATTTAACCAGACGTGGCTCAGATACAGAAAAACCTATCTGAACTTCTGGACCAAGGTGGACATCGGGCGCGGTAAAATAGGAAACGAGAACCACCTCGCCGTCATCCTTATCGGCCCCGCAGAAGACGCTAAGGAGAACAGGATATTCGCTCCGCGCAAGGGCGTGCTCGTGATAGAAGGAACGACAGACGAGACATTGAGGGCAGAGGTCGTTCTCATCGAGAACATCATCAGGTTCTCATGGCCCCAGAACAGCACGGCCACTACAGGCTGATTATCCCCTCCAGCATCTTCCTTTTCTCCTCCCCCACAACCTCAAAGAACTCATCTTTGTCTCTAAACGGCCTCTTGGAGAGTATCTCCACGACGTTTCTCTTTCCGATGCCGGGGAGGTACTGGAGAACCTTGGAGGACTCGGTGTTCACGTTCACCGGCACAAGGATTCCGGTTATGCTCCTGAATCCATGGTCGACTATCAGAACGTCGTAAAACCTGTTCAGCCCAACCCTCTTGGGAATACCGACTATTAGGGGGTAGCTCCCTATCTGTCTTCCGTATGTGAGCCCGTTGTCGAACACCTCCGCACGGACGTCTCGAAGCACCGTCCCAACGGGAACAACGCGCTTCAGCATTGGGAGGTCTATCTCGTGCCGTATTTTGTACTTATAGTGCTGGATGAGCTTTTTGTGCTTTTCAGTCTTGAGCTTGCCTTTGAGGTGCCACAGCGGCGTGCCTGGGAACACGACAACCTGCCGGATGTTTATGCGCCTCACCATCAGCCCATCATCCAGGAGGCGCTTCAGGAACTGGAACGTTAGCTCGTAGCTCCTCTTGGTCTCCCCCGGAAGTCCGAAGAGGATATTTATTCCCGGAAGAAGCCACGGCATCCCGTTTGGCCCCCTCCTTCCGCCGACCTCGTTGAGAACCTTAACGGCTTCATAGGTTTCCTCAGCAGTCGCGTTGAGGTTGTTAAGCTTGGCCACCCTTGGGTCGGCGCTTTCTAGGCCGAAGGCGACCACGTTACCGGGGGTCCCATATTTTATCAACGCCTTCGCTATCCTGACGGCCTCCTCGGGATAGTTGGCTATAACCGCCGGGTTAGCGTTGTCAACATGGAGAGTCTTGACGTCAGGCGCGGCGGAACGGATTCCTCTAAAGAGCCTTTCAATTGCGTCGGGATTGGGAACCGGAACGCGGCCGTTCGGTTTTGCCATGTAGGAGAATATGCAGCTCTGCCTCCCAACACGGAAGTGCCTAACGCCGAGCCGGTAAAGGGTCTTGACCTCGTCCACGATGTCTTCGATGGGCCTATCCTCTATCGAGCTGTACCTCACGGGTTCAGTGCAGAAGGAACACCCACCTATTCCCATGGCCTTTGGGCATCCACGCTGGGTCTCAATCTCAACTATAACGAAATCGGGATAATCCGGAAACTGCCTAACGACTTCGGCACCGAGAAGAGCGTAGTCCCGCAGTTCACAATAAGTTCTGAAACGGAAGGGGTCTGCCTCGCCGGGATTCTTAATGAAGTCGTGGAGAAACGCCTCCAAGTCACCGTAGACTATGTGGTCGAAAACCGCACTGGCCAGCATCAGTTCGCGGGAACTGATCTTTGTACCGCCGCTGTGTGCTGATCCCATGAACGCAGGCCCGCCGAGTACTTTAATCCCCCCAAACGGCCTGAGGAACCTTGCAACTTCCTCAACCTGTGAGGGCACTGCAGACAGGTATTTGCCCGGAGTGTGGAGCCCCCCTATGTATACCAAAACATCGGCCTTTTCGAGTATCCTTCTTGTCTCCGGAAAGTTTGGAGTTTTGTTCTTGGTAGCTATTCCTCTATCCCCCTCGAACGTTGCCCTGAGGTCATCTATGGTGAGGTAAAACACCCGGGCGTCATGCCTGGCCTTTTTAATGGCACCGTACGCATAGCGGGGGTATATGCCCAGATAAGGGGGAACACCCAGTCCAGCGGGCTCGTCGGTGTAGCCATCGATGATAGCTATTATCATGGTCTGGACTTCTCAAACTCTCTTAAAAAACAATCGCCGGCGAAAGGTATAAACGCTCCCAAGTCGTAATATCAGCAGGGGATCGTGATGAAGAGCCCTCATTACAGAACCGAGGAGGAGAAGGCAAAGTTCCGGAAGATACTGGAAGCGATATCCAAACTCAGCCATAAGGAGATGCTCGCATACTGGATGGATTCAGAAGTAAAGGAAGCGGAGATGTATTACAGGCTCCACCAGCTCAGCAAGGAAGTCAATTGGGATGAGATGGTGTCCAAGCTGTTCTTCCAGCTTTACAAGGAGAGCCTTGGCCACGCAGAGGCACTGCTCAGGATGTTCAAGGAGATATTTCCCAACGAAAAGCCCCCAAGAATTACTCTCCCGGCACTCGAGGTACAGATGTCAAAAGAAAAGCTCAGGGACATGGTTTATCACGGAGACCTTAAGGACATCCTTGAATACCTCATGGGAACTGAGCGCCTGGCACACGACGTCTACCGCTATTTAGCCGAGAAAACGGAGGACGAGAACACCAAGGCAACATTAATATGGCTCGCCAACATTGAAAACGGCCACTACCAGAAGCTGAAGAACGTGTACACCACCCTGTTTGGCGAGGAACCGTCGGAGTGACTACTTTAGGATTCCCTCGGACCTCAAGAACTCCTCAATCTCCTTGACATCCTCGGGGGACAGCTGAAAGACTCGCTCCCCTGCATGAGGTATCCTCAAAAACACGTCCCTGACCTTCTTGAACTCCCCCCTGCTCAGGCCCAGCATGTGGTGGGACTTCTTCAGGGCTGCCAGGGCAGTGCTCCGGCGGTGCTGGAAGAGGGCCCTCACTAAGTCCTCGCTGAGCTCTATTCTCTCGTCCACAGGCTTGGGTTCAAGAACCACCACGGCCGAGTCAACCTTCGGCTTGGGCCAGAAGGCCCCTCTGCCTATCTTCTCCACAAGCTCAGCGTGGGCCTTAGCCCGGATCATGAGAGAAAGACGGGAGTAATTTTTGTCCCCGGGCTTTGCCACCATCCTCTGAGCGAACTCCAGCTGGTATATGAGAACCGCCCGCTCAAATTCATGTTTCAAAAAGCGGAATGTTATGGGCGACGAAATCTGGTACGGGAGGTTTGAAACTATCTTGTTGAACTCTGGGAACTCGACCTTCAGCGCATCGCCCTCTATTATCTCAACGTTTGGCCAGTCGTACTCCTTTTTGAGTACCTCAACGAGTCTGCGGTCTTTTTCGATGGCGTAAACTTTTCCGGCACGTTTGCTGAGGGCATCTGTGAGGACTCCAAGGCCGGGCCCAATTTCGAGGACGTGGTCTCTTTCGCGCAGTTCCGCCCGCTCAATGTTCCTCTCAATTATATCGGGGACTATCAGAAAGTTCTGACCAAGGTCGGAGTTTGCCTTCAAATTGTATTTGGAAATAAGGAAAAAAAGGCGCTCCCTCATACGCGGAATATCCTCCTTGAACCGACGAAGAGCCTGTACCTGTCCTTGCCTTCAAGTTCATCGACGACTCTCTTGGCTATCATCTTTGCCGGGTCGGGAAGCCCCTTAACGCGGTGACGAAGGTCTTCGAAGCTCTTGAACGGCTCCTTTTTGCGCTCGTCGATTATCTCCCACATGTGCTTCTTTCCTATGCCGGGGAGCAGTTCCAGGCTGTGGAGTCTGTTGGTTATGGGGGGAGCAACGTTGAAGAACTGTATAAATCGCTCCTCGTTATTCTTGACTATCTCCTCGACAACGTACGGGAGCTCGGCTTTAGCGGTGGCAGTGAGGTCATCGTAGTGAATCTTCTTGTTTATCATGAGAATCTTATCCCTCTGCCCCTTACCGATGAAAACCCTTTCATAGAGCATAAGATCCTCCTTCGGGGCAACCTCAAGGAGTGTGAAGGCCTTTTCACCTATAACCTGCGCCACGGGCTTACCGCTTCTCCTTCCGGTGCTTAAATCGGTGTAGCCCTCCGGCAGATAGTCCAGCACGTAGGCATACTCCTCATACTCAACATTCCGCCTCTTCTTTTCGAGGCTTTCCCTGTAAGAATGTCTCCGGTACCTATCCATAGTCTCTCCCCCAGAAATTATACCCCCCGGAGTTTTTATACTTTGTCTAGGAAAAGGAAAAGAAGAGGTCACTCCCTGTAGTCGTCGAGGAGCCTTATTATCTCCCCGGCCTCCTCTTTGGTGGGCATGTAATCCTCCTTGCTGAAGATTATGCGTATATCAAAGTAGTCCTCGGGCATCAGATCAACGAGCTTCGCGGCGAGCCTTTCGTCGATCCAGTCGAAGAGCCCCATAAGCTTTTCCTTCAGCTCAATCGCCTGCTCTGGTTTAAGCTTGGCAAAGCGCTCGGCATGCTCGAGGCTAACCCTGGCCTCGTAGAACATCGGCTCCTCAGGGTTCTCCTCCATACCCTCCGCCTTGCGCCTTTCGAGGAGCTCCTTGGTCTCGGCTACCGTAAGGTACCGCTCCTCCAGCTTTTTTCTCCCAATCATGCTCATCCCTTCTGGGCCCTGAGGTGAACCGGGTGGATGAAGAAGGTCTTAACCTTTCCGCCGTCCTTAATCTGGACGACGTAGGCATCGCCGCGCTTGCCGACAACGGTTCCGGTTCTTCCGTGGAACCTCGGGTCGGGCATTCCCCTGTGGTAGCTCGGCTCGATAACTATGTGGACCTTCTGCCCGGTCTCGAACTCCTGAAGGAACCTGGTGAGAGGCGGAAGCCCCCTTCTCCTGGGGCTCTTGCTGAGCTTACCGCGGGTCTTCCTCCTAAAGCTGTGGGCCTTTTTGACCATTCCTATCACCTCACAGATTTTTTTATCCATCGCGCAACGGACGCAGAGGCGTATCCAGCTTTTCAAACCTTTTCGGCATATCAACTAAGCCTGTTATGGCTTCGCTATCCAATCGGCGAGAACCGTTTATAAAGTTTTCAGTCATCGAGAATGTTCAGCACGTCCAGCCTTTCACACCATGCCGATTTTCCGAGTAGATCGCTCACCGAAGGCTTTGTGCGCCCCCTGTCCCCGGATATAAGCTCCTTGATGTACAGACCCCCGTCCGTGACGAGCTGGAGCTCAAAGTGATTCCCATCCAGCCACCTTGCCTCGGCCTCGTGAACCCTCCTGATCCTGACCCTGTCGGCCCTGGCCTTTCTCACACGCCATGGAGTCCGCTGATGGATCTCAATGCCTCTGAGCTTTTCTGCAACAAGTTCAGCCTCCTCCGGGGTCACCCCCTCATCAACACGAACGAGGGCGAGGTACTCTTTGCGGTGATTCCGGGTGAGGACTTCCTCGGCCTCTTTTGGAGAAACGAAGCGAAGATTCAGAACCTCGACCTTTCCGCTTGCGTTTATCTCCCTCGCTATTGCGTCCAGATCAAGGCCCCTGCGCCTGGGACGTTTGATTTCAACTATGAAAGGTCGCCCGTTTCCGAGCATCCGGACGTCAACATCTTCCCTCCCGGCACCCTTGAAAACGCACTTTCCTCCGGATGCCCTCGAAAACGCACGGCAGATTATTGAGGCGACGCTGTCCTCGAATTCAGGCAACGGCGTCTGCGGAATGCCACGCAAGAGCTTCCGGTAGCGGCCGTAAACGTAGAGAGGGTTTATCTGGAGCTCAATTTCACCGGAATACGGTTCAACGATGAAAACCACGTCGGGACTGCCGGAGGTCTCCTTTCCCGTTGCCCTCCCGAAGGCCTTTCCAAGCTCGCGGTTGAACTCACGGTTTATCGGCTCGGCGGTCTCAATTCCAAATTCCCGCCAGATGTCCTCTTCCATCTCACGTACTTCCTTCGGAAAGCGAGAACCTACGAGGAACGTCTCGAACTCGATGCCGGAAGCGGCCTTTTTCATACTCCCGACAAGCTCGGGGATTCTCTCAAATACGTTGGCACACAGCTCACACTTTTCCGGCTCTTGAATCGGAGGCAGACCTCGCCTGGAGCGCTCCATGTTGAGGACAAACCGTATAGCCCTTCCGCGCTCCTCGTTCGTCCCTCTGCCGAGCTTTGCAAAGAGCCTGCCCAGGCAGTGATTGCAGAGTCCGCGGGACTTAAGAACCATTTCGGTGTTCTCGATTATCATGCTCCCACCCTAAGCTTTATATCCCACCATTCAAAGCTTCTCGCGATGATGACTCGTAGGCAGCGCATAATAAAGCTTTTGGAGGAGAGGGATTACTCGCCGGGAGAACTTGCGTTAGCCCTCGAACTGAGGGGCAGGGGGGCGAAGAAGGTCATAGTCGAGGATCTGAAGGCCATCCAGAGAACCCTAAAGCGTGAGGGAAAGGTGCTCCTCATAAAACCCGCCCAGTGCAGGAAGTGCGGATTCGTTTTCAGGCCTGAAATCCACCTTCCCTCCCGCTGTCCAAGGTGCAAGTCGGAATGGATAGAGGAGCCAAGGTTTAAGATTGAGGCCAAGTAGTTGTCATTACGACGGGATTCCTTGATAATCCCGGCCGAATTTTGTCACTTGTCCAGCCCGAAGGTTTATATTGGATTGAACGCACTATTCCCCGGAGGGAGAGCTATGCGCAAAGTTGAGAGGTTTATTAAGGATAAGAATCTAGAAGTCGGGGATTACGTCCGGATAATCGAAAAGGAGAACGGAAACACGAGTGTCTATGAGGGTATCGTCATGAACCCCTACGAGCTCTCCAGCGGCGAAACCCTCACGCTGAAGCTCGACAATGGGTACAACATCGGAATACTCGTTGACCAGATAGTGTCGGTTGAAATCATTGAGAAGGCTGCCCCTAAGGAAGAGCTCCAGTTCGAGGAGGTCTTCCCCAAGAGGCCAGGACTCCCCAGCGTTGCAATAATAGGAACGGGTGGAACTATAGCAAGCAGGATTGACTACAAGACCGGTGCCGTCCATGCGGCCTTCACAGCTGAGGAGCTCGCCAAAGCCGTCCCGGAGATATTTGACATAGCAAACATAACGCCAAAGCTACTCTTCAACATAATGAGCGAGGACATGCGCCCGGAGTACTGGGTCAAGATAGCCCACGAGGTCGCCGGAATGCTGAACAACGGTGAAGACGGCGTAGTCATCGCCCACGGGACTGACACGATGGCCTACACCGCCTCGGCGCTCAGCTTCATGCTCCGCGACCTGGGCAAGCCGGTTATTCTAGTCGGCTCCCAGAGGAGTTCCGACAGGCCGAGCAGCGATGCTGCCATGAACCTGATATGCTCGGTGAGGATGGCCACTGCCGACTTCGGAGAGGTCGCTATCGTCATGCATGGCGAGACCGGTGACACCTACTGCCTGGCCCACCGTGGAACCAAGGCCAGAAAGATGCATACGAGCAGGCGTGATGCCTTCCGGAGCATAAACGATATTCCCCTCGCGAAGGTATGGCCGGGAGGTAAAATCGAATTCCTCAGGAACGACTACAGGAGGAGAACCGAGAGCGAGGTCTGGGTGGACGACGAGATGGAGGAGCGCGTAGCCCTCGTCAAAGCGTTTCCGGGAATTCAGCCGGAGGTCATAGACTTCTTCGTCGACAAGGGCTACAAGGGAATCGTCATCGAGGGTACCGGACTGGGTCACGTCCCAACGTACCTCATAGACTCGATAAACCGCGCCACAGAGGATGGCCTTACCGTCTGCATGACCAGCCAGTGCCTCTACGGCAGGGTGAACCTCAACGTCTACTCCACCGGCAGGAGGCTCCTTAAGGCAGGCGTCATACCATGCGAGGACATGCTCCCTGAGACAGCGTACGTCAAGCTCATGTGGGTTCTCGGTCACACTGACGACCCGAAGGAAGTCCGCGAAATGATGCTGACCAACTATGCCGGCGAGATAACGCCCTACACCAGGTTTGACACTTTCCTGAGGTGATGATGATGGCGTACGATTACGAGAAGCTCGGTCTCAAGGTTGGCCTTGAAATCCACAGACAGCTGGATACAAAAAAGCTGTTTTCACCCGTCCCGAGTGAGTTCAGAGACGAGGTTGACTTCACCTTCCAGCGCAGACTCAGGCCGACCATAAGTGAGCTCGGTGAGGTTGACCCGGCAGCGCTTGAGGAATTCAAGAAGGGGAGGACGTACATCTACGAGGGCAACTACGAGCTTACGGATCTCGTTTATATGGACGAAGAACCTCCCCACATGCCGGACGAAGAGGCGCTGAAGGTCTCACTCCAGATAAGCTACCTCCTCAACGCCACCCCCGTTGACGAGGTTCACTTCATGCGCAAGATAGTCATCGATGGCTCAAACGTCTCCGGCTTCCAGAGAACGGCGATAATAGCCATGAACGGAAGAGTTGATACGCCATGGGGAAGCGTCGGCATTCCAACGATCTGCCTGGAGGAGGACGCGTGCCGTATCGTCGAGAGGCGGGGTAAAGAGGTGGTGTACCGTCTCGACCGCCTTGGAATCCCGCTCGTTGAGATAGCAACGACGCCGGACATACACCACCCGGAACAGGCGAAGGTCGTCGCCAAGTACATAGGCGATGCGCTGAGGGCAACGAGGAAGGTCAAGCGCGGCCTTGGAACCATCAGGCAGGACCTGAACGTCTCCATCAAGGGTGGTGCAAGGGTTGAAATCAAGGGCGTGCAGGAGCTGGACATGATTCCGGTCATAATCGAGCGCGAGATCGAGAGACAGCTCAACCTGATCGAGATCAGGGACGAGCTCAAAAGGAGAGGGGTCACTCCGGAGGACATAACGGAAGAGTTCCACGACGTCACGGACATATTCGAAAACACAGGATCGAAGATAATAGCGAGAACCATAGAGAGGGGCGGAAAGGTTCTGGCGATAAAGCTCCCCAAGTTCCGCGGCCTGATCGGAAGGGAGATACAGCCTGGAAGGAGGCTCGGCACGGAAATGGCAGACAGGGCCAAGAAGTACGTGAAGGGCATATTCCACATCGACGAACTTCCGAACTATGGAATTACCGAAGAGGAGGTCAGGAGAATCGTCGAGAGGCTCGGCCTGGGAGAAGACGACGCCTTCGTTCTCGTTGCCGCCGAGGAGGAGACCGCAAAAAACGCCCTCCGCGAGGTACTTCAGCGGGCAAGGGAAGCCATAGAGGGCGTTCCCGAAGAGACCAGGAGAGCCCTGCCGGACGGAAACACCCAGTACATGCGCCCATTACCCGGAAAGGCGAGGATGTACCCCGAGACGGACATACCCCCGATACTGATAACGGACGAGATGAAGGAGGAGATACTGGCGAATCTGCCCGAGCTCCCGCAGGAGCGCGTTGAACGCTACGTGAGGGAGTACAGGATAGACAGGAGCCTTGCGGAAACCCTCGTCAACGACGAGCGTGACGAGCTCTTTGAGGAGCTCATACAGAAAGGCGTCAAACCGTCTTTAGCCGCTTCAATACTCGTGGTGGTTCTCAAGGGCCTCAAGAAGGAGGTACCTATAGAGAACATCAGGGACGAGCACATCAGGGAGGCCTTTGACCTCTATCTGAGCGGAAAGATCGCCAAGGAGGCCTTCGAGGACATATTCAAGGAGCTGGCGAAGAGCCCCGAGAAGACCGCAAAGCAAGTCGCTGAAGAGAAGGGTCTGACGCTCCTCAGCGAGGAAGAGGTTGAGAGGATAATCGACGAGGTCATTCAGGCGAACATTGAGGTCATCAAGGCCAAGGGGATGGGTGCGATGGGCATGATCATGGGCAGGGTGATGGCGAAGCTCCGCGGAAGGGCGGACGGAAAGCTCGTCAGCTCGCTCGTGAGGAAAAAGATTCAGGAGGCCACCTCCTGAGGCCCTTCTTCTTTTCATTAAACGCCCAGGAACTTGCGAACTTTGAATTTTAGATAGCCAAAAAATGCACTGTTGAGGTATGAGTCCGTCGAGTGGGCGAAAAGCGTTCTTGCTGTCATGTGGTCTTTGAAGTGGAGAAACGCCAGCTCGCGAAGATCCTTCTTATCGAACAGCAGAATAGTATTGGCAAGTACTCGGGCACCAAAAGCGTCCAGGGGGTCATAACGTACCCTGGCAAGCTTTCGAGGAGCCCCCAGTTTAACCGTACGGTAGTTTCTGGCGATTATCTCGTCGATAAGCGTGAAGGTACCCTTTCTGAACCCTGCGGGGTGGTCTTTAATCTCGATCTTCGTGGGCTGCACAACCTTATCGAGCACGTAATACTCCGGGAACAGTTTTTCGCGGATCTTAACCAGCTCAAGAAGGTTGAAGAGGGCCATCAGATACGTCTCGATGACGGTTTCCGGCGTTATGTCCAGATAGTAGAGCTCGTCGAGAAGGACCCTTTTTCCTTCCGGACACTCCATCCGCAGAAGCCTTGTCCCGTGGGAATCAACGATGTAGAGGCCACTATCGATGAGAAAGCTCTTGTACGTGGGGGACTGAATAACCACGTCCTCGAACAGCAGTTCAAACAGCTTCGAAGTCGAGCTTACAACAATCGATTTGCAGGTGTGCCCGTCCATTTCAACCGGGATCATTGGAAACTCCCCAACATGTGTTAGAGAATCTCCTAAATTAACTTTTCTTGACCCCATGTCAGGAAATTAGCAAAAATATCAACAAAAATGAGCAATATGGGATTAAAAATCCAGAAGGAGTTACAAAGAAGGCACATTATAATACGGCTTCCCATTCCACAAAGCGGTTTAACAGGGGTGAACGTTTTAAACCCTGAAGAGTATTCAGTGCGATGGACATCGCGGCGAGATTCAGGTCGGTGTTCCGGGTATGGAAAGCACAGATAAAGTCCCTCACGTATATGCAGGTTAGATGCGGCGTTCTTTCCGAATGCATAAAGTGGACTGAGAGACGTCTCAACTCCCTGGGACTCCAATACACCATTCTTATCGACCCAGACCAGTATACTCTGACTGCAGTAGCAGAAGCTTTTTATGAAAGAGGTAAATTTTTGGGAGTACTGGAGCTGAAGGACGAACTGAGCCGTGCGTTCTACCTGATTGAGTCAAACCTCCCGATAGACCTCAGGGACATTCCTGGACTGGAGTTCACCCTGACCTTCAGGGTGCGGAAAAAGGAGGGGTTAGCCGCACTCCTAAAGGTCATACACGGGGGAAGGGCCGGTGGGGCGAGACACAAACACCGCTCCACGCTGAACTTCCTAACCAGCTTCTTAGGGAGCATCATCATATCAACAGTGATAGATCTCGAAAGCTACTGGGCTCAGCTCATCGTCATGCTCGTTCTGACTGCCCTTCTGTTCCTGATACTCGACTACCCGTTCTCTCTGCTCTACTTTAAGGGCGTGGAAGTTGTTTCCACCAGGAATCGCGAGGAGAAGATTCTAATAGTCAAAATAAAAGGGCCGAAGGAGAGAAGCGTTTAATGGGGAAAACTAAATTCAGCGCCCTAGCTCGGCGTGAGCCTTTGCGAGATGCTTCGCCGCTATTGCCGCCAGAAGGGAGAGTTCTCCGGCGAGAACCGCACCGGCTATTATCTCGGCGAACTTCTTGGCATTCGTCCCTGGTGGGTCTCCTCCGCCGGCGACACCCATGATGCTCAGCGCCTCCCTCTGGGTCGGAACGCGCGTCCCCCCGCCAACCGTCCCTATTTCAAGGCTCGGCATGGTGACGCTTATGTAGAGGTCTCCCTCGGGGGTTACCTCAGCCAGGGTTATTCCGTGGGAGCCCTCGGTGATCTGCGCCTCGTCCTGGCCGGTGGCGAGGAATATCGCCCCGACTATGTTGGCAAAGTGGGCGTTGAAGCCGTAGCTCCCGGCCTGAGCCGAGCCGACGAGGTTCTTCCTGTAGTTGACTTCGGCTATGAGCTCCGGCGTGGTCTTAAGCTTCTTCTCAACTATCTCCCTCGGGATAGTGGCCTCTGCTATAACCGTCTTTCCGCGGCCGTTGATGAAGTTCATAGCGTTGGGCTTCTTGTCGACGCAGAGGTTGCCTGAGAGGGCGAGATACTTCACGTCAGGGAACTCCTCCTCGATGACCTTCATTATCTCCTCACTCGATATCGTCACCATGTTCATGCCCATCGCATCGCCGGTCTCGAACTCGAAGCGGAGGTAGAGGTTGTTGCCAACGATGTAGGGCTTAACGTCGCGCAGCTTCCCGTGTCTGGTGACCTTGCTAACGGCTTTCTCCTGGAGGTAGTCGATGTTGGCCTTAACCCACTCGGCAACCTCTCTGGCCCTTCTTGCGTCGGGGCACTTGAGGAGAGGCGCACGGGTCATCTTGTCACCTATTATGGTCGTCTTGACGCCTCCCGCGGCGGTGAGCGCCGAACAGCCGCGGTTGACGCTTGCAACGAGCGCTCCCTCCGTTGTGGCGAGCGGAATGTAGAATTCGCCCTTTGCATACTCGCCGTTAATCCTGAGCGGCCCCGCAATGCCCATCGGTATCTGGACGACGCCTATCATGTTCTCGATGTTCTTGCCTATAACCTTCTCAGGGTCTATCGAGTAGTACCCTATGTTCTCAAGGCTGACGCCGAGCTTCTTTTCGAGCGCCCTTCTCCTTATTTCGGTGGCTAGTTTTTTATCGCCGTCTGTGTATTTTTCAACCTGGTGGAGCTTTATCTCTCCACTGGCTACCTTATCCACAAGCTCTTCCACGTTCATAGCAACACCCCCAGAAATCAGCTGAATATCCATTCCTCAAGTATTTCCCCCGTTTCGCGAAGGGCTATCGCCGCATCGCTTTCGGGGAGGTATTTGATTATGGGAACGCCCTCGTTTATGGACTCGGGGACGTTATAATCGAAGGGAACCCATCCAATGACAGGGACATCAAGGTCGCTTTCCACCGCATTCACTATTTTCTCAACGACATCGGCGGATTCCCTCACCTTGTTCAGTATGACGCCGATGTTGAGGTTGTACCTCTCACCCAGAACCTTCAGCTTTTCAATCTCGTTTTTTACCATGGTCTCGAAGGAATATATCGGCGAGCGCTCAATTTCAACGACAATCAGCTGGTAGTTGGCAACCTCAAATGTTGGAAGGGTGTCAAAGGGTATGCCCGTCGGGGAATCCACAAAAACTACGCCAAACTTGTATTTGACCCTCTCCAGTATGTCAACGAGCCTTTTGGGTGATATCCCGAGGACATCCTGGAGCTGGGTGCTCCCGGGCATGACATGGACTCCGGTCTGGGGATGCTTGTATATTGCCCACTCGGGGTCGATATCGGGGTTTCTCAGAAGGGAGTGGAGGGTGTACTTTACAGTATCGAGGGCAAAGTGAAAGCCCAGATTAGGGAGGTAAAGGTCACCGTCAATCGCCAGAACACGGTATTCCCTCATCGCGAGGTACGTACTGAGGTTTGCGGTCATCGTGGTCTTTCCAGCGCCGCCCCTCCCTGTCACCACTATCAGCGCCATCGTTAAACCCCCTTATCAAGTGGAAATACTCAAAAGAGGATATAAGGTTTCCGATGGGCATGGGAAACACCCCTTACCGCACCTACGGCCGCAAAAGGTTTATATCGTCCCCCATTCAGATTTTCATTGTAAGGTTAAGGAGATGATTGCCATGGCCGAGAAGATGCCCGCTATTGTAAAAACCAAGCCCGCTTACGGTGCTGAGCTCGTTGAAGTTGACGTTCCAAAGCCCGGGCCCGGGGAGGTTCTCATCAAGGTTCTTGCAACGAGTATCTGCGGGACTGACCTTCACATCTACGAGTGGAACGAGTGGGCCCAGAGCAGGATCAGGACTCCCCAGATCATGGGGCATGAGGTCGCCGGTGAGGTAATTGAGGTTGGCCCGGGTGTTGACACCCTTGAGGTCGGCGATTACATAAGCGCTGAAACCCACATCGTCTGCGGCAAGTGCTACGCCTGCAGGCACAACCGGTATCACGTCTGCCAGAACACCAAGATATTTGGGGTCGATATGGACGGTGTCTTTGCCGAATATGCAATAGTGCCCGCCCAGAACGCCTGGAAGAATCCGAAGGGCATGAAGCCCGAATACGCCACCCTCCAAGAGCCCCTTGGCAATGCGGTTGATACGGTTTTGGCCGGCCCGATAGCCGGGATGAGTACCCTCATAACGGGCGCCGGGCCACTCGGATTGCTCGGAATAGCGGTCGCCAAGGCGGCGGGGGCATACCCTGTTATCGTGAGCGAACCGAGCGAGTTCAGGAGGAAGCTGGCCAAAAAAGTCGGAGCGGACTACGTCGTCAACCCCTTTGAGGAGGACCCTGTCAAGTTCGTGATGGACGTGACCGATGGGGCTGGTGTGGAAGTCTTCCTTGAGTTCAGCGGGGCGCCAAAGGCACTTGAACAGGGCCTCCAGGCCACCACCCCCGGAGGGAGAGTCTCCCTGCTCGGCCTCTTCCCACGCGATGTCACCTTTGACATGAACAACCTCGTGATATTCAAGGCCCTTGAGGTTCACGGCATAACGGGCAGGCACCTCTGGGAGACCTGGTACACGGTCTCAAGCCTGATCCAGAGCGGCAAGCTCAACCTTGACCCGATAATCACCCACAAGTACAGGGGCTTTGATGACTTCGAGGAAGCCTTCGAGCTGATGAGGGCAGGCAAGACCGGAAAGGTCGTCTTCTTCCCGCACAAGGGCTGATTTATTTCCCCATTTCTTTCACCGCAATTTTTAAGTAACTCTTCTCAAACTCAACCCAAGGAGGTGGCCCTATGGAGCTAAGCTATCAGGAAAAACTCACTCTCATAAAGCTCAACGAGGTTAAGAAGGTCAAATTCGAAGAGCTCGTCGAGAGAACCGGCCTTGATCAGGTAGCTGTTATGCGTTCTGTCCTTGGACTTCAGAGCAAGGGACTGGCGAGACTTCAGGAAAAGAGCGAAAGGATAGCGAAGCTGACCGAAACCGGAAAAAAGTACGCTCAGATCGGCCTTCCGGAGTGGCGGGCTCTTGCGGTTTTGAGGGAGAAGGGGAGGGCAACCTTGGACGACCTCAGGAGCGTCCTCAGTGAAGATGAGCTCAAACCAATAGTCGGCCTTTTGAGAAAGGAAAACTGGGCGTCCGTGAGGAAGGAAGACGGAAAGCTCGTTCTTGAGATCACCGAGAAGGGGATGAATGCGGGCGAGAGACCGATTGACATGGCACTCAAACTCCTTGCCGAGAAGAAGGTCGTCCCCCTGGACGAGATTGAGAAACTGGTTCCTGCCAAGGAACTCAAGAGAAGAAGGATAGCCGAGGAAGACACCGCGACCGAGAGGTTCGTGGAGATCACCGCCGCGGGGGAGGAACTCGTAAAGAGGGGCATCGAGCTGAAGGAGGAGGTCTCTACCCTCACCCCGGAGCTGATAAAGTCCGGCAAGTGGAGGGAAGTTGAGTTCAAACGCTTCAACATCCATGCCCCCGTCAGGAAACTGTACCCCGGCAAGAAGCAACCGTACAGGGCATTCCTCGACAAGCTGAGGAGAAGGCTCATCGAGATGGGCTTCATTGAGATGACGGTTGACAGTCTCATAGAGACCCAGTTCTGGAACTTCGACGCGCTCTTCCAGCCCCAGAACCACCCGGCAAGGGACTGGACGGACACGTATCAGCTCAAATACCCGAAGAGCGGCCACCTGCCCGGAGAAGACCTGGTCGGAAGGGTAAGAGCCTCCCACGAGCACGGCGGGAACACCGGTTCCAGAGGCTGGGGCTACGTCTGGTCCCCGGAGAGGGCAATGCTGCTGATGCCGCGCGCCCACGGAACAGCACTGGATGCAAGGCAGCTCGCGAGGGGCGTCGAGATACCGGGCAAGTACTTCACCATTCAGCGCGTCTTCCGTCCCGACGTTCTGGACAGGACTCACCTCATAGAGTTCAACCAGATCGACGGCTTCGTCGTTGGAGAGGATTTAACCTTCAAGCACCTCCTTGGAATACTAAAGCGCTTCGCCGTTGAGATAGCCGGGGCCAAAAAAGTCAAGTTCCTGCCCGACTACTATCCATTCACGGAGCCGAGCGTCCAGATGAGCGCGTATCATCCAGAACTCGGATGGGTGGAGTTCGGTGGAGCCGGAATCTTCCGCGAGGAGATGACAAAGGCCCTTGGAGTTGACGTCCCGGTAATAGCGTGGGGAATAGGAATCGACAGACTTGCTATGTTCAAGCTCGGAATAGACGACATCCGCTACCTTTTCAGCTACGACCTGCGCTGGCTGAGGGAGGCGAGGCTCGTCTGGTGAGGTGATGGAAATGCCAAAGTTCGACGTTTCCAAGGCTGACCTCGAGAGGCTGGTTGGAAGGACCTTCACCGTTGAGGAGTGGGAGGACCTTTTCCTCTACGCTAAATGCGAGCTGGACGACGTCTGGGAGGAGGACGGTGAAATCTACTTCAAGGCGGACTCGAAGGACACCAACAGGCCCGACCTCTGGAGCGCCGAGGGCATAGCGAGGCAGATTAGGTTTGCTCTCGGCCTGGAGAAGGGCCTGCCGAAATATGAAGTTGAAAAGAGCGACGTCACGGTCTATGTTGACGAAAAACTGAAGGAGATCCGCCCGTATGGTGTTTACGCAATAGTCGAGGGACTGAACCTTGATGAGAAAGCACTCAAACAGATGATCAACCTTCAGGAGAAGGTGGCGCTGACATTTGGGAGGCGGAGAAGGGAAGTCGCGATTGGCATCTTTGACTTCGACAGGGTGAAGCCGCCGATATACTACCGCGCAGCAGAGAAGACCGAAAAGTTCGTCCCGCTGGGCTTCGATGAGGAGCTGACGCTGGAGGAGATCCTTGAAAAACACGAGAAGGGAAAGGAGTACGGACACCTCATCAAGGACAGGCCCTACTACCCGCTCCTCGTTGACAGCGAGGGCAAGGTTCTCTCAATGCCCCCGGTTATAAACTCCGAGATAACCGGCAGGGTGACCACCGAGACGAAGAACGTATTCGTTGACGTTACCGGCTGGGATTTGGAGAAGATAACCCTTGCCCTGAACGTGGTGGTTACCGCCCTGGCGGAGCGCGGGGGGAAGATTAAGAGCGTCAAGGTTGTTTACAAGGACTTTGAGATTGAAACACCCGACTTGACTCCAAAATCCTTCGAGGTCGAGCTGGACTACATCAAAAGGCTCACCGGCCTGGAGCTGGACGACGAGGACATCAAGAACCTCCTGGAGCGCATGATGTATCAGGTCGAACTCACCGACGGAAAGGCAAAGCTCCTCTATCCGGCCTTCCGCAATGACATAATGCACGCAAGGGACGTCCTTGAGGATGTCCTCATCGCTTACGGCTACAACGAGATCGAGCCGGAGGAGCCAGAGCTGGCTGTGCAGGGCAGGGGGGACAAGTTCGTCGAGTTCGAAGACGCCGTCAGGGAGCTGATGGTAGGATTCGGCCTGCAAGAGGTTATGACCTTCAACCTTACCAACAGGGAGGCGCAGTATTCAAAGATGAACATCCCCTGCGGGGAGCAGGAGGAATGCGGTGACTACTTCACACATCCGCCTGGAGAGCTCGTTGAGATAGAGAACCCGATAAGCCCCAAGTGGTCCGCCCTGAGGGTCTGGCTCATCCCCAGCCTGCTTGACTTCCTGAGCCAGAATACCCACGAGGAGTACCCGCAGAGAATTTTTGAGGTCGGAAAGGTTACCCTGATCGACGAGAGCAGGGAAACGAAGACAGTGAGTGAGAGCAAGCTGGCCGTCGCCCTTGCTCACCCGCGTGTGACCTTTACGGAGGCCAAAGAGATACTGGAAAGCGTCATGCGCCACCTCGGCTTTGAGTACAGGCTGGAAGAGGCCGAACACCCGAGTTTCATTCCCGGCAGGGCCGGAAAAATAGTCGTCGGAGGCAGGGTTGTCGGAGTCATTGGGGAAATCCACCCGGCAGTCCTGGAAAACTGGGGAATAGAAATGCCTATGGCGGCCTTTGAACTGTTTTTGAGGCCGCTCTACAGAGAACCCTACCTTTAATCCCTTTTTTCCAGGCTCTTCTTAAGCAGAGTACACATTATTTCAAAGTTCGTGACGTTTGTGAGCACCTCAAGGTCAACTATCTCTGCCATAATATCACCCCACATATGCCTAGAAAGCGTTGTTTATCAATTTTTCCAGAAGTTCATTGAATCATGTTCAAAACGTTGGTTTGCATTTGTAAAATAACCTGTCGTTCCGTCGGGAAAAGGCATTTATACCCTCCACCGGATTCAACAACCATGCGGGTGGTCCTCAGGATAGCGTACGACGGTACGGCATTTTACGGCTTCCAGAGACAGCCGAACGTGAGAACCGTCGAGGGGGAGCTCCTCAGGGTTCTCTCAAGGCTCGGGATAATAAGGGACGCCGAGAGCTCAAACTTCAAGGGTGCTTCCAGAACGGACAGGGGTGTCTCCGCTTTCTTCAACGTCGTTGCCTTTGACGTCGAGAGCCGGCCCGACCTGGTGAGGGGGGAGGTTCTCAACCACCACCTAAAGGATGTGTGGGTTCTCGGCGTTGCAGAGGTGCCCCGGGATTTTCACCCACGCTTCTGGGCAAGGTCAAAGATCTACAGGTACTACCTGGTTGATGAGGGCTTTGAGGAGGGGCCTATGAGGAAATGCGCCTCCCTCTTCGTTGGAAGGCACGACTTTTCGGCATTTGCAAGGCTGGAACCGGGGAAAGACCCCGTGAGGGAGCTGACCCGAGTTGAGGTGAGAAAGAGACACGGCTACTACGTCATTGAAATCGAGGGGAAGAGCTTCCTCTGGGAAATGGCAAGGAGGATAGTGAGCGCCATCAGATTCTGCGGTCTCGGCCTTATGGAACCGGAAGAGGTTGAAAGGATGCTCGCCGGTGATTATAAGAAAAAAGTGCCTCCAGCCGCCCCGGAAGGCCTGATACTCTGGCACATAGCGTACGACGACGTGGAGTTTCAGGGCGATGTGAGGGGCGTTGGCAGGGCGAAGAGGGACCTGTTCGAGCGCTACTCACAAGCGCTTACGAGGGCGGCCCTTTTTGGAGACGTTCTCCTCGAGCTTTGAAGCCATTTCCCTATCGTAGTACCTGCCGTAATACTGCTTGAGGGCCTTCTGTCTCTCGATGAAGTGTGTGAAGAGCAGGGGGTCATCGTCCTGAACATCAACAATAACGGCCTTCATCCCCTTCTTTGGCCTCAGGGCACGGCCTATGGTCTGGATTGTCATTATATCACTCTTTCCTCCCCCAGCCAGGATTATCGCGGATATCTCGGGTATGTCAACGCCCTCCTTAAGGAGCGTGGAGACGAGAACCGGTATGTGCCCTTCCTTAAAGTCCTCCAGGATGCCCCATCTGTCGGGGCTCTGAGAGCTTAGGAACTCGGCTTTTATTCCCTCCTTTTCGAGCATCTCCTTCAGGATTTTGCCGTGCTCTATACGTTTGACGTCTATGAGAACGCGGTGGCCTTTTCTGGCCAGTTCGACGGCTTTTTGCACTATCGCCATGTTCCTTTCGTCGTTGTTCATTATCATGTCCTCGTAAAGCTCCTTGTAGCGCTCGCTGAACGAGGGCATCTTTGACTCGTAGGTTATTATCTCAAAACGGGGTCTCGCGAGGAACTTCTCCTTTATCAGGTCTTCAGCCTTGACCTCGAATATGGTCGGGCCGACAACCGCCTCTATCTTTATCTCCTCACCGCGAACGCGCCTCCACGGTGTCGCCGAGAGTCCGAAGCGATAGACCTGGGGAAGGCTGAGACCCAGTCTGTAGAACTTCTCGGCGGCGGAAGTCCTGTGGCACTCATCAAACATCACTATCGCATACTCGTTCTGGAGCTTATCCGCTCCCCTTGAAAGGAGGGTCTGTATCATGGCAACGGTCACTGCCCTCTCATCCCACTTGTTGTCCCCAACTATGCCCGGCTCGACACCCAGAACTTCCTCCACCTTCTCCGCCCACTGATAGAGGAGCTCCTTGGTGTGAACCACTATCAGCGCAGAGAGGTCAAGCTCGTGGATGATACGCAGGCCAACCACGGTCTTTCCGCTTCCTACCGGAAGGGAGAGAACCCCCATCTTCTCTTTCAGGGCTTTTTTTATCGCTCTCTGCTGATACCTGCGCATAACATAGTTCTCGTTCCACGTGGAGTTGAGCTTTACACCCCTGACCTGCCGTTCGTCCCTGACCCTCACCCGATAGCCCTTAGAATTGAGGAACTTCTTGACCCTTGGAAGAACACCCACGGGAAACGTCCTCTCATAGGGGTCGTAGAGGCTCTCGGGCTTCTCCCACTTCCCAAAGTCCTTCTTGTAGCTCAGCAACTCATATATCCTAAAGTAAACCTGAGGATCAGCCTTCTCAACTTTCACCAGTGCCGAACCATCCGGAATTCGAAGGACTACCATAGGCATGACCAATCACCGGGAGTTTGGAAAAAGGCTTTATAGACCTTTTGGAACACCCCTCTAAGGTGGTGAAATGCTGAGGGAAATCATCGAGCGTTTTGAGGATACCGTAATCGTGGAGGAACCCGTGAGCAAGGAGCTTGAGATAACCCGGTATCTCGTGAAGTACCGCGATAGGCCGGTTCTCTTCAGAAACGTGGACGGCTGGATGGTTGCGGGGAACATCTGGAGCACCAGGGAAAGGATAGCGGGCTACCTTGGGACTGAAAGGGAGAAACTCCTGCACTTTATAGCGAATGCCATGGAAAACCCCGAACCCGTCAGGACTGTCGAGAGTGCACCGTTCACGGCAAACTCAACTGCAGACTTTTCTCTCCGTGAGCTCCCGATTCCAAAATACTATCCCCGCGACGGGGGACAGTACTTTACCTCCGCCATGGTCATAGCCAAGGACGAGGAAGGCTTTGTCAACATGTCCTTCCACAGGATGATGGTCATTGATGATAAAAGAGCCGCCATAAGGCTCGTTCCGAGGCACCTGTACGCCATGTGGAAGGAGAAGGCGGAGAGAGGCGAGGAGCTGGACGTCAGGATAGTCGTCGGGAATCCAATACACCTCCTAATCGCCGGTGCGACGAGTGTTGCCTACGGAACGAGCGAGCTTGAAATAGCGTCCAAAATGAGCAGAATGGCCTTTGGAAAGCCCCTCGATGTTTTCGACCTCGGTGGAATCCCCGTCCCAGTTGAGACGGAGTTCGTCTTCGAAGCCAAGATACTCCCGGAACTCACAGATGAAGGGCCCTTCGTTGACATAACCGGAACCTACGACTACGTGAGAAAACAGCCGGTGGTGGTCTTTGAACGCATGCATCACGTTGACGAACCCGTTTTTCACGCCCTCCTTCCCGGCGGCTACGAGCACTACATGCTGATGGGACTTCCCAAGGAGCCGCAGATTTACGCGAGCGTTAAGAGGGTCGTACCCAGGGTTCACGGCGTAAGGCTTACCGAAGGCGGTGCGATGTGGCTCCACGCCGTTGTCAGCATAACCAAACAGCACGACGGGGATGGGAAGAACGCCATCCTGGCGGCATTCGCTGGCCATCCCAGTCTGAAGCACGTGATCGTCGTTGACGAAGATATCAACATCTATGACGACAGGGACGTTGAATGGGCGATAGCGACGCGCTTCCAGGCGGACAGAGACCTGGTGATTATCCCCAACGCCCGGGGCAGTTCCCTTGACCCCTCGGCCGAGAAGAGCCTAACTGCCAAGTGGGGAATTGACGCGACCAAGCCGCTGGAAAGGAAAGAGGAGTTCGAAAGGGCGGAAGTTTGATTTTTATCCCTTTACCCCCACCGCTTCCCCCAGCCTGAGCCCAAGCCTGTCGAGGAGTTCGACCCTCTCTATCAGATACCACAGCGTCAGAAAACTGGCCGCCGTGGAGAGGAAGGGGTTCAGGAGATAGAGCGGCGTCATCAGGGCAAAGACGATATAGCCCAGGAAGAACGCGGAGAGTGTGTAGGCAACCTTTCCAGTTCCAAGCCTGTACGCGGCGTAGATGCCCGCAATGGCTATGGGTATCTCCCAAGGGACGAGAATGAACTTCCCCCAGAGGTGCCAGCCGAGTCTTGGGAGACCGTACCAGACGCCGTTTTGAAAGAAGGGGATGCCCCCTGTGAACGTATCGGCCAGCAGATGAAGCCCGTTTCCGATGATCCCCAGGGGACCAAACGGGAGGACGTAGAGGAACGAAATCCACCCATGGTTGAAGAAGGTCCTCGTGAAGTCCCCCGTGGCTAGCAGCATCTGGATGAAGCTGTAGTCGGGGGCGGAGTTCGCCACAACAAATACAGCCAGGAGCCTTTTGTTCCAGCCTCTCCAAGCGCCTATAATGTAGGCAACGAAAATGTGCATGGGAAGGAGCATGGGACTCACCTTTAGGTAATCCTAAATTTTGTCGAACAGCCTAAAAAGATTTTGGTTCGAATTCTGAATAATGTGTGGAGAAAACAGGAAAAGAATTCACTCCACCATCTTGAGGAAGATTTCCTCAAGGCTCGGAGCCTTTATCTGCATTGTGAGCACCTTGGCCCCCTGAGCAGCGACAAAGTCATGAACCTGCTCCCTGATGTCCTCCTGTGCTACTATGCGGTACTTTTTCTCACCGAGCGGTGTGACCTTCCACCCGACTCCGGTGAAGTCAACGGGGACGTTTGTTTCGAGGACTATGGTGTATCCGGCCTTCCTGAGGAACTCCCTCTTGATGTTGTCGAGGTTGTCTTCCACGCGGAGCTTGCCCTTGACTATGACACCAACGGTATCGCATATCTCCTCGACGTGGGCCAGTATGTGACTTGAGAAGAAAACTGTTTTTCCGGCCTTCTTCTGTTCCCTGATGATGTTCTTGAACTCCGCTATTCCCGTCGGATCGAGACCCGTCATCGGCTCGTCCAGGATAAGAAGCTCGGGGTCGTTGATGAGGGCCTGGGCAAGGAGGAGACGCTGCCTCATTCCCTTCGAAAACTTACCGACCTTTCTGTCCCTGTCGTCCCAGAGGTTAACGAGTTCGAGGAGCTCCCTAACGCGCTTCTCCCGCTCGGCCTTGGGAATACCGAAGGAGTCGGCGATTATCTCAAGGGTCTGGAGGGGTGTGAGGAACTCCCAGAGGGTAGCGTGCTCGGGCATGTAGCCTATGCGTTTTTTGGCCTCGACGAGGTTTCCCTCGTTGAACTTGCCGTCGGCAAAGACCTCAAGGTCAAAGAGCTGAATCCGCCCCTCCTGGGGGAATATCAGGCCCAGTGTACTGAGTATGGTGGTGCTCTTTCCTGCCCCGTTCGGCCCGAGGAAGCCGTACACCTGGCCGGGCTTGACCTCAAGGTTCAGGCCGTCGAGGGCGCGCACATCCTTGTAAACCTTAACGAGATTTTCGATTCTTATCATCGCCATCACCTCAGATCCATGCGGAGGAAGCGATAGAAGCCGATTCCCAGATACACCAGCGTGAGTCCAACGAGTATCCCGAAGTTAGTTAGGTTGTTCCTGATCGCGTACGCCATACCGCGGTACTCTGCAGTAACGTTGGAGAAGCCCCCGGAAGTTCCCGTCAGGGTTCCCACGTCCCTCGTTATAATACTCACCTGCGACGTCGGAACATAGAACAGATACTTCGTGGTGTACTCCTTCTGGAGCTGTAGCATATCCTGGTTGGGGTTGTTCATGGTGTCCCTGATGACCAGGTAACTCACGATGTTCGGCATTATGAGGAACATCACGAAGGCCAGCACCAGGGCCGCTCCAAGCGCTGAGCTGGAGGACTTAATGACCGTGGAGATGATGTAGCCCAGAGCAACGAGCTGAATCATCGCCAGAAGGAGCAGCATGTTGAGCAACAGAACGTCGACGACGAGCTGACCGCTTAGGGGTGCTCCGAGGTAGACCACGCCCAGCACACCGACGAGGGTCGAGATCAGGAGCGCCATGAGCAGAACGGCCGAGTGTGCAAGGAACTTGCCGCCGATGTAGCTGAGGCGCTTTATCGGCTTGCTCATGGCAACGCGCAGCGTTCCCTTCTCTATCTCGCTGTTTATCGCAGTGGCGCCCATCAGGAGGGCAAGGATTCCTATGAAGAACCCGGCCATCCCTGTAACAAACTGTATCAGGAACGTCATTGCACCCTCAACGGTGAACTCCTCCATCCCAGAGCCCTTCATGATGTAGAAGACCGGGATGTAGAGGAGTATCATAATCCCCAGTATCAGCCAGAGCTTCTTAGTTCGAAGGCTCTGCTTAAACTCAAGCTGAAATCCCCAAAGCATAGGCATACCCCCTTATTGCGATGTTGGAGTGAACCCTCACTCGAACTACAACTAACATAAGGAGTATAAAAATTTTGTCCATCGAGTTGGAGTTCTGTGGCATCCACGCCGTTGCCAAGCAAAGCCCCATTGGCAGTTATAAGAGTCCCAAACATACCTTTCATCCCGATGCATCGAACTTCGAGGTATTGTTGGCGTCAAGATATTTAAGCCTTTTGGGGTCGAACGGGCTCAAAGGGAGGCCAGCTTCAAAACATCCTCCCATTCTGGACAGTGTTTCTTCAACCGCCTGAGAACTTCCTCATCCCCCCCGAGAACGGGCCAGAGCATGGAATCTATATGGAGAGGCGGAATCCCGGTTTCTCCCGCAATTCTGTTCCAGAAGACCACCGGCGGCTCGTTCGTGAACCTCTTGGTGTAGGCGTTTATCCTCACGTCGTCGGGTATCTCGATGGCCATTGGATACGGCACGAATTCGCGGAAGGCTATCCTGCCCGCGTAGCCGAACATCTTGACGGCGAACACTACCGTCTTGGCGCTTCTCTTCGAGCCGAAGGTCTTCGCAAGCTCATCGCGCAGGCGCTCCATGCCGCTAAAGTAGTATTTCCTCAGGCGGTCGAGCGATAGTGAGCCGAGGAAAGGCTCTACCCTTTCCAGTCTTTTAACCTTCCCCGCAACAAGCCTCCTGTTGGTTCTGGAGTTCGGCAGAAAGCGGGAGTATGCTTCCGAGATGCTCTCCCCGGGCGGATTTTCCGAAAAGTACCTTGAGAACTCCCACCACCACCGTTCGCCCTTTGCCGTCAGCTGATAGCTCACGAGGGAGTTCGCTATGACCAGCTTGATGAACAGCTCATCGTCTCTCAGACTGCCGTGGAGGTTTTGGAGTGCATCGAACTGGAGGTCAACCCTTTCCTCTATGGTTCTGGCGCAGTCGATGCCAAGTCCGCTTAGAATACCCCTGAGAACCTCAACCTTTTCCTCGTTGACCTTGTATTTTACCCTGATGAACCTATCCAGAGTCAACCTAACCACCCACTGATTTTATCAGCCTCTCAAGGAAGGCGCTCTCACCTATTACCTCCACCCCTGTGTTGTTCGGAAGACCGAGCTCGACCCTCGCCCTTATCCCGTGCTCCCGCAGGTAGTCGTGGGTCTCGCCGCTGAGCCTCTGGAAGTCCCGCTTGAATATCAGCCCGTAGACTGTTGGCCCCCAAGAGCTCTGGCCGTGGCCGTAGGTCTTCTCTGCCAGAAAGTCGAGTATAAGCGTCACATCCTCCCTGAACTCGCCGCCCTGGTACGGCTCGAAGTGCTTTCCCACGAGCCTCTGTATCGCGGAGAGGTGCTCCCCGAAGGTTCTTATGTCCCTCTCCTTCAGGGCAGGCAGGAGGCCGAGCAGAATTCTGTGGCTTATCTCCATAGCAACGTCCGCCCTTCCAACGACCTCCGCCATCACGGGCTTTTCCTCCTCCTCGTCAAGGCCCGGTTTCAGCTCCGGAATAACCAGCAGAAAAGCCCACTCCTCCGGAAAGTCCGCACGGAATATCAGCGGAGGAATATCATCCTTGACGCCGCCGTCTATAACGAAACCGCCGTAGGCGAAGGAGTAGATTCCGGCGCCTCCGTTCTTCCCCCTACCGAGAACCCTTGCCAGCTCCTCAACCGAGGCGTTCAGGTTTTTGAGCCTCGCTACTCCCTTCGCGACCGCCAGACTGAGCTGGGTTGTGGAGCCGAGGCCGACGTGTCGGGGAATGGCCTTTCTAACCTCGACGATGTAGTTGATCCCGGTCTCGTAGGTGGAGTTCATCCTCTTTATGGCGAACTCGATGGTTTTTCTGTCCTCACCCTCGGCGATTATCTCCATTGTCTCGCCTTCAACGATTTTGACCTCGTAGCCGCCATCCAGGGCAACGCCGAGGCTCCCAAAACGCCTTCCAAAGGTGGCTGAGGGATCAATGAGACCCAGATGAAGCCTCCTCGGAGTGCGGATTATCACGGACACCACCAGAACTGTAGGGGCAAAAGTCCTTTTATACTCAGCGGCTATTTTTAGGCGGTGAAGACCATGAAGTTCGCCGGAGTTGACCTAAGTGAGCCGAGGATAATGGGAGTCATCAACGTTTCGCCGGAGAGCTTCTACAAGGGAAGCGTCAGGAACGACGAGGACAAACTGATTGAGACCGCCGTGAAGATGGTGGAGGAGGGAGCTTCCTTCATCGACATCGGCGCCAAATCGACCGCCCCGTATCTTGAGACCCAGATTCCAATCGAGGAGGAGATCAGAAGGGCGGTCTGGGCGATTGAGACCATCCGTGAACACGTCGATGTGCCCATAAGCATAGACACCACCAGCGCGAGGGTGGCTGAGGAGGCTCTTAAAGTCGGCGCCGACATTATAAACGACGTTACCGGCCTGAAGGGGGACCCGGGGATGGCAGAGATCGCGGCTGAATATAGCGCTCCGACGGTGGTCTGCGCCCACGGCGAGGTGAGGAACCTCAGCGACCCGGTTCACACGGTCATAGACTTCCTGCAGGAGAGCCTCGTGATAGCCGAAAAGCACGGGGTTGAGGATGTGGCGGTTGACCCTGCCATAGGCTTCCTCCGCCCTGAGTGGCCGCCCTGGTACGAGTGGGACTCAAAGGTCATAGCCAACCTCGATGTGCTCAAAATCTTCGGAAAGCCCATCCTCGTCGGAATATCGAGGAAATCCTTCATCGGGGCGATAACTGGAAGAAAAGACCCCGCGGAGAGACTGCCCGGAAGCTTATCCGCAACGGCGATAGCTGTCCTAAAGGGAACGCACATCGTCAGGACACACGATGTCAAGGAAACCCTAGACGCGGTCAAGGTCGCCGGCTTCATCCGGCGCTTCTCCCCTTGACCTCCTTCCATTCTTCGACGAGCGTGGCCAGCAGAGAAAGCGCCACGGGCCCGATTATGATACCCACGAATCCAAAGGCGAGGTAGCCACCGAAGATTCCAACGAGCGAAATGAGGGCATTAACGCCCTTCTCCCTCGTCCCCAGCCTGGGCCTCAGGAGCACATCGGGGAGGGGCGAGATAAAGACGATTCCGTAGAGGGCAAAAACGAAGGCACCGACAACGTTTCCGCTGTTGAGCATGTAAACCGCCCCGGCAAGCCAGACAACCCAGCCCCCAAAAACTGGAAGGAGCTCAAAGATAACGGTGAAAATCCCAGCGGCTATCGCCCCTCCTGGTTTGGCCAGCCCGAAGATAATGAAACCACCGGCGGTAAAGACGCCCTTGAGGATGCTGATGGCCAGCCAGCCACGGAGGAGGCCGTGAAGTGTCTCTCCAGCCTTCTCAAGGAGTTTTATTGCCAGCTCCCTGTTCTCCGGGGGGAGGAGTGAGTACACCTCCTGTCTTATGGTCCTGGCGTTTATGAGCATGCCGTAGAAGGCAAAGACCATGACTATCGCCTGGAGGGAGAGCTTGGGCAGGGAATAGGTGTAGCCGAGAACGTACTCTTCAAAGCGCTTCGGGATATCTTCGGCGAGTTTCTGGAGGAGCTCATAGACTGCACTGGGAAGGTTCCATGTGAGAAGCCACTCGAAGAAGGCGTTGATGTAGTACGCGAGCGAGCTCTTGACGTCATTTATCCAGAGGGCAAAGCCGATTATGAAGAGGAAGGTTATCACGGTAAGGATCGCGGTCATGATGAAGGCCGAGGCCCTGTTGCCCGTTTTCTTTGCCAGCCTCTCGTGGAGGGGATAGAGGATGTAGGCGAGCGTCACCGCAAGGATGATGGGAGAAAGGATGGGACTAACCGTCTCCCATACGAGGTAAAGAACTATGAGCGAAACTGCGATCCAGATTCCCGCCTCAAGCTCCATCCAGCATCCCCAGGTACCTGAGTATGAGCTCCCTCGCGGAAGGCTTGTTGAAGACTATGAGGGTCTTGGCGCCCTCGTCAAGGACGAAGTTCTTTCCTAGTGCTAATAAACCTTTCTTAAGCCTGTGTATCTCCGCCTTCTCGAAGTCTATGCCAGCCCTGACTTCCTCGGGTGCACCGGTCTCCTCCAATGCCTTCTCCAGCCTGTTGAGGACGCTCTGGTTGAGGAACTTTATCGGATTGGGCCTGAACTCTTCTGTGACAACTTCGCTCCCATCCATGTAGATTCCCCAGAACTCCTTGGCGCACTCGAAGGGATAAACGTAGTCCTCGCCATAGTCTGGGAGGTAGAGCTCCCTGATCACTGCAAGGAGAAGCCTCCTGGCATCATTCCCGTAGAACTCAACCCTGAGGTTAAACTTCCCATCCTCAAACCCGTTCTCAAACACCTCAAGCTTCTCCTCGCAGAGCATCACCCTCACCCCGTTTTTATGTACGCGCTAACGTACCTCGGGTCGAGGAGCAGGGCAGTGCTCCCGAATATGCCGAAATCAGAGGGGGTAGAGCCTTTGTAGATGACTATCCTCGGGTTGGTGACATTAAGGATATTCTCAAGCACGCCCACCGCGTAGTCCAGGTCACCGGTCTCGTCAACCAGGCTCCCGGTAACGTTCATGGCGAACCACGTTCTCCCCGTGGCGTATTCCTTCGTCTCATTGATGCTCATGCCCCTGCCACTGCTCACGGCCTGAAGGAAGCCCTGGAAGTACGTATCGACCATCTCGGTTATCATGACCTTCTCCTCATCGGTGAGGCCGCGCCATTCGGCGCCCATATCCTTGTATGGGCCCGTCTTGAAGACCTCGACCTTTATTCCGTTCGACTCGTAGTTCTGCTGGAGGTTGTAGTGGACGTAGATGACGCCGATGCTCCCGACCTCGGCGAGTGGATCCGCTATTATCTTCTCAGCTCCAACGGCTATGTAGTAGCCCCCCGAGGCGGCTATTCCCCCCGTGTAGGCAACTACCGGCTTTACAAGGTTGAGCTTCCGGACCGTGGAGTATATCTCCCTCACCGGTCCAACGTAGCCCCCGGGGCTCTCTATCCAGAGGACAACACCCGCTATGGAGTCGTTCTTGGCTATTTCCCTCAGGGTGGGGATCACGCTGAGTGCGGTGTAGTCGTCTATGAGGCCGAAAATGGGGACTATGGCTATAGTGGCGTTGCCCTCGGGCAGATTCTGCTGTCTGAGCTGGGCCTTTAGAAAATCAATCTGTCTCTGGAGCTCGTCTATCTGAAGCTGGTAGGCCGTTGAATTGCAGCTCACGTTGGAGGGCCCCTGGACTATCACCGTTGTAGTCACGTTTTCGGGCTTATAACCCCTCAGCTCGGAGTTCTGCATGTAGAGCAGAACGACTGCCACGCTCGATGCCGCAAGAAGAAGTATGAGAACTGCAGCGATGTACTTCCAAATGTTTTCTCTCATTCACTCACCCACCTATATCTCCCGCCCAAACTTTTAAACCCTGCCCCTCGGTAAGCTTTTATATCCAGTGCTCAACTCTTGTGTAGGTGGTAGCATGGAGATAGGCGTAACGATTTACCCGCACTTCGTCACCAAGGACAAAACCCTCGCATCCGTTCTGGCCGACGTCAAAATAAAGAACTACGATTTCGTTTCGATATTCCCGCACACCCTCGGGCTCATAATGAACGGGACGGTGATAGAGAAGAAGCTCCGGAACATCGAAACAACGCTCCGCGGCGTCGGCATCGAGTACATAATCAGAATGCCAACATCGGTGAACCTTCGCGACCACATCTATTACACCAGGCACTTTCGCGTTGCAAGGGCAATCGCAGACGTTGCCATAAAACTCGGCGCAAAGGTCATCGTGATGCAGAGCGGGAGGACAGGGAGGCTCGACCTTGAGATAGAGGCCATCCAGCAGCTCGCCGACATGGTGGCCCCATTTAACATAAAGATAGCCCTCGAAAACACTTTCAGCGTCAAGGACACGCTCTACGTGGTTGACAACGTCGAGAGGGAGAACGTCGGCTTCGCCCTCGATGTGGCCCACGCCTTCCTCAGCGCCCAGGGGGATGCGGACAAACTGCTTGAAGACGTCAAGCTCGGGACGGAGAAGACGGTAATACTCATGATACACGACAACTTCGGAAAGCTCTTCCCACAGGTCGAACCGGAGGATGCCCTCGCCTACGGTGTTGGCGACCTTCATCTCCTGCCTGGGGAGGGCGGCATACCCTTTGGAAAGGTTCTCAAGCTCTTTGGAGACGTTCCACTCCTCCTCAAGGTCAAGGACCCAGAAAAGTTCGCAAAGGTCCCGACAAAGCAGGGACTGATAGAGTTACTGACGAGCCTGTGATTTCCCATTTTTTGCATACTCTTTATAGTAGTGAGCAAAATCTGGATAGAAAAATCTTTTAAGTTCTAACTTTGGTTAGTACTGCGGTGAAATCCTGATGAGGAAGGCAGTAGGAGTGTTGATGATAATTCTCATGCTGGGGTCGATAGTGACGGCAGCTGGAAGCACAGCCTACGCCACCACCGTTGAAAGCCAGAGCGACCCGTACGAGAAATTCTGGGAGATTCTCAACAAAGAAGCCGAACTCGTGGTTCAGTTCAACACCACCGGAAACACTACGCTGGCCCAAGAGTTGATTCAAAACTCCCGTCTGGGTGCAGATAACGCGGCCAACATTTCAGCCTCAATCTGGCAGGCTCTGGAAGAACTGAAGGCTTCCGGAGTTAAGACGTACTACACCGCCGAGGAGCTTAGAGAAATTGCTCAGAACATCAGCCGGAACGGCCTTCCCCATGAGACGGTTGAGGCTTTGAAGGCTCAAGGCTGGACTGATGAGCAGATTCAAGCCCTGGAAGATTACATTATCAAAAACGCGGACGGGATTAACGAGGACTTCAACATGACGGCCTTTCTTGAAGACTTCTCCATGGCCTTCATGGATGTAGCGTTTAAATACAACCACTACGAAGCTTGGGCGCTGAAGAAATGGAAATGGATCCAGCCAATGGAAGTTCCCACAACCAACGATCCTGGAAAACAGATAAACCCTGTTCTGGCGGATCCATGGGTATTTTTCTACATGGGATACTACCAGAAGGATTACCAGAAAATGAAGCTTGCCATCAATAATCTAAGGGAAGCAACGTACAAGCTCATAACCGGTCAAGCCGGCACCACCACCCTAATGCTCCACCAAGAAACAGGACTCGTTACATTGCAGGGAAAGGTCGAGAACATAACTCCCGTTAAGAATGGCGGCTTGATGTTCAAGACAATCTCACGTTCAACAACCCCCACACAAGTTACCACGACAACAACCATTTATTACTGGCCAAGCGCACTGGAGGCCTATGAGCTTGTTGAAGACATTTACACACTCATAAATGCAAGAAGCTACGGCAATACCAACGCCGAATTGGATTGGATCCTCAATCAGAAGGTCGCAGAGTTAAAGGAAGCACTTGGGGTTGCGGTTATCGAGAGCAACACCGATACAACACCCATCGAGTCAAAACCTCTACCGATCAAGAACCCGATAATCTTACCATCAATGCTATCCTCGAAAGAACCCCTCAGTACCCCTGCAGATAGCTCGATCCCAACAACAGGAACCCAGCCAGAGGGAGTTACACTGCTAGCGCTCATTCCAGAGAACACCGAGGGAGTCCTGAAAATTAACGACATTAAAGTCGTGATCGACAGTAACGTTCCGGGCAGAGTAGAGTACCACATTGAAGTTAAGATGAGTGCGGAAAACAACGCGATAAACAACATCAGGATCAACGTTGACGATTACACGGGCAGTGGTTCCGACAGCGGGAGCGTCTCGTTCCTGAATTCTGGAGAAACCTACACCTGGGAAAGTGGGAGGTTTTCAGTAACCCACACCATGGACGGAGAGCTCCACGTGAGTGGGAAAGTTGAGGTTACCTACACTCCCTCCTGCGGGGCAGTCCCTCTCTCTGGAGGGGGTTTAGAACCGCTCTCAGCCTCTCCAAGTTGCGATGAAAGAACGATACGAGAAGAGTACTCCGCCACGGTTGATTTGACCTCACCAGTGGATTGGAACAGGGTCTATCTGACAGTTGAAGCTTCAAGAACCAGCATTATGGAGGGCGAGGGCGTGACTTACAAGGTTGTCGTGAGGAATGAAAACAATGCCTCCTTGGACAATCTAGAGTATTCAATTACGATTCCATACTCTCCAACGAATTCCAGAACGTACTCCGGAACTGTTGATGTCCCCAATAACGGGGAGAAAGTCCTGCTGGAGCAGAATGTGACGTACAGTGACACCAGCACTTACGTTACCCACGCCTCAATCTACTGGAACGGAAAGTCAAAGGGCGCCCAAACGAGCGTTACGGTGAGTTCAGACCAAGACGAAGAAAGGTCTATAAACGGCGCATTTAGTTTCTCTCCTTCAATAGTGTACGCGGGGGATGCTGTGACATTCCGCTACGTAATAACGACTTCTAAAGGACAATTATCCAATCCGACTGTAACACTTGAAATTGATAATGGTCAGAAGATACTCAAAAAAACTTATTACGGAGTGGTTGTAAGTCCAGACAGCCATCTTGAAGACTATACGACTCATACATTTAGTAATGCAGGCACATACAGAATAACACTAAAGGTCAATGGCTTACCCCTATATTCAAAAACTATTGAAGTAAGCACTCCCACCGACCTAACCCTCAGTCTTGAGTGTCCTAGCGATCCGGTGTTACTTGGGGAGACAGGAGTATGCGACATTATAGTCAAAAAGAATACCTTGTCATCTGATGTGCCCTATTCAATAACGAGCAAGACGCTTGATAATGACGAAGATACCTCGAAGGTAATCAGCGCTGATCTCATCAATGATGTCATCCCAGCAAAATTCAGTGGCAAAATAGCAGAAGTTGTTGTTCCACTTGATGAAAAAATGGCTGAAGCTCTTGAGCTCAGTGACGTGCGGGATTTAACACCCAGAATCAATGTATGGTCGTGTGAAGACGGAACTTGCCACTACACTTTAAAGAGAGCAGATACACCACATTACTTGAGGGTTACAGTTAGATTGGGATCTGATCAGTACATGAGTCTGGAGGGGATAATAATGGCGAGGTACACGGGAAGTAAGTACTGGAACTATGACGCTAACAGAGGAATCATGAAAGGAACTGCAATGGCATTCTCTCCATTGTTAATAGAGATTATCTATGCGTTTCCGGCAGCATGGAGTTCGAAAAGTATTACTGAGGGCGCTACAATACTCGCTAAAGACGGGTTAGGTCACTATACTACATTTGTGGGAGGCTACATCACTACTTTTAAGGCAGTGGACATAATAGAAACTTCAGAAAATATCAAAGAGGGAATTAAAAACGTCATTAAGAGATTTATTGAAAACGTGCTTCTTCCGGGGGGTCTGTAATGGACAGTAAAGAATATGTCATACTACTCGCCCCGTGGTTTTTTTATTTTTTGATTATACTCCATTTACGCATAGCCACGTACAAAAAGCTAAAAGACATGAAGGAAGCTCTACAAGAACCCCTAAAAACTTCAGAGGAGGTTATAAAATGATAACGATCAATATTTTAACAGCCGCAATTGTTGTACTCTACACCTCGTTAGGGGTAATGTTAATAAAAAAGAATCCCAGCAGAATCCTCTCTCTCTTGTTGGCCGGTTACACCATTTCAGCAGTAATTACTTCGAAGATTTCAAAGTGGTACTCTTTTTCCTTACTCATACCATTAGTATATTACTCAATATTCCTCCAGATAACTCAAAATATAATCAAACACCTTGAGAGACCAAGAATAAACTACAGGGACGACATGAGAGTATCTCGAAATACAGGAAATACGAAGAGATACAGGATGCTTGTGTTTGTTCTTAGCTTTCTGAGTATACTAATTATCCCAGTTGTACTGGAAATTGCTCCATTTGGTGGCGTTTTGTTGTGGTTTATCATATTATTAGCCCCGCTTGGAGTAATGTGGAGTATGCTAGCAGAAATTGATGAATTTGAGTTAGAACTAGAACATATCTCAAAGAGTATCGACCAAAATCATGAGATGCAAGAGCCTGGAGGGGATAATAGTGACAAGATACACAGGAAGCAAATACTGGAACGAAGATGCTAGTGACGGCATCATGAAGGGTACTGCAATGGCATTCTCCCCAGCATTATTATCGGGGTTAGCCACTTTTTCTGAGATAGCCACCATAGAATCATCAACAGGAACGATGCTCACAACCACAGAAAAGGGAAAAGTTGCATTAGAAGCCACTTTTGGAATATATGGGAAACTTGTAGGAGGAAGTATATGGGTGTATAATCTCGCTGAAACTATTGGAGCAAGGGAATCAACAAAGGAGAGAGCTAAAGGAGTAGCTGAGTACTTACTAAAGCCTCTGTTCCTTCCAGGAGGGTGAATGACATGCCCGAGGCATATCTACTGATGGTGCTTCCTTGGGTCTTTTATTTATTTCTAATGTACTTCTTCCGCCGTAGGCTCCTTAGAGAACTCAGAAAAATCAATCGCAGACTATTAAATCTCGAAAACCACGTTAGGAGGGGAACAGATGATTAGCTACATCCCAATATGGAATTCAATTGTGGTACTAGCATATATGATTTTAACAATAAGTATTGTGCTCAAGGTACGCCCCAGTGCTGGAGAACTGATCTCCATGATACTTTACAGCATATCAGCAATTGCTGTCTCTATTGTATCTTTGGGATATTCCATACTCCTTCTAGTGCCGCTTTTAATATACGGAGCCCTAGCTCACTCTGAAAAAACAAACCTAACTAATCTCGAAGAAGAAATTAACATGCTGGAGGGAAAATTATGAAAGTTTACCGTGTTATACTGGCCAGTATAGTAGCAATGAACTTTCCCATCCTCATGGAGACGGAAATTTATGGAGGGCTCATTGCGTTAATTTTAGTGTTTATAATACCCTGGTTATTTGCCTGGGCACTCTTTGATGATGTTGGCGAACTAAAGTTAAGCATAGCCGGGCGAATTCAATCATTAAAGTTAAAACACGAAACACAATCCAAATCATAATTCAAGAATCAACCGTCAAGCAACAACATTGGATGGGTATAAAGCAATCCAACCCATGGGGACAGCGTGAGCTTTGATGTGAGCGTGAAAAATCCAGTATCAAGGTCTAGGACAGTAACAGTAAAGCTTTTCATTGATGGCCAAGAAAAGTCAAGCAAAAGCCTCACGATCGGTGGTGGGAGCACGGGGAGCGTCACTTTAACGTGGACTGCTCAGGCCGGAGAGCACGACTATAGAATAGAAGCCTGGGAAGACGGAAAACTGGAAGCATCGAGGAGCGGGGAGATAACCGTGAGTGGGGTCCCCAGCGACTTATTCAACGTTGTTTTGACTGTATATCCTCATGAGCTTGAAGGTGGCGGCGAGGTGTATTTGCAAGTGAAAGCGTGGAATTATGACAGATCCCCAATTCAAGTTAGAGGATTCATTGAAGTTGACGGGGAGAGGATTAAGAACATTACGGCGGAGATCCCCGTAAATGCTAACGGGGACTCACTACTAGTGTTCTCGCATCCCCTTATAGGAATCGGCAATCATACTATCAAACTTTTCCTTGACAATTATGATGGAAAACCAAACGGAGCAGGAGAAGAACACTGGAGCGAGGTGAGGGTGACAGTGAAAACTGGTGATCAACTTAAGCAAGTAACGTCGGAGTGTGATCCAATATACTTCAAGTACAATATGGGAAACTATGAGGCGACTCTCACTTGTCGATTAACAATTTACAATGGATACAGCTACGACTTAAAAGTGACAGGGGATATCGTTTCGGATATTGATGTTTCAATATTAAACAAGTATCTGCAATTTCCAGCAGGAAGCTTTTCACCAGTAGTCAGTTACATTGATCCCAAAACAATACCGACCGGAGGTTATTCCACCATAACGTCTATCGCACACTTCAAGATATCAAAACCTGATATCTTTGTTATTGGGGACATATTTCCCTATTGGGAAGACGCATGGAATGATATTCAAGTAGAAGGGATTTATGGAGCGAGGATTCCAGTAAAAATAATTCACGACGTGCCCTTTGATAAACTCGGGATTCAGCGCTTTACTCTCCAGAGCAGGGTCTATGTAGAAGTAGACCACATGGCAGTAGTTGCAGACATTGCTGCCGATGCACTCTTAACATACAAACTCGGGAAAAGATCCGCACCTATCGCCAACATTAAGTTTATTCAGGATATCCTAAATAAGCTTCCACCAGAAGCCAACTGGCTTGCCAACTGGATGAAAGAGTACGCTATAACATGGTGGAGGGGATGAGGATGTCGGAAAGGGTGTCCTTCAAGGGGATATGGAAGTCTCTCTTTTTATTTATTCTCTCACAATTAGGAATTGCAGCTCTCTTGCATCATGAGGGTGTTCATTCAACCAAAGTTTTAGGATTGATGACAATGCCTATAATTCTAATCTTGTTTTTCTTAGTATACATTGGGGATGATCCCAAGTTTGCAGGGTTCTTCTTTTATTGGCTAGGTTTTTTGATGGGCGCAAGCATAAAAGTATCACTTCCTGTTAGGATACTTATTTTTGTCGGTTTGCCGGCATTCTGGTTTTTCATGTATTTGGATTTAAGGAACGTACGCTGGATCTTGCTCTTGGAAAGGGTTTTCAATATAGGTAAAGTTGCCCCTTTGCTTCTTACGATAATAGTCATTGTAAGCCTTGTGGGGATTAATTACAAACTGTTCGTCATCTCAGAGGCATCTGTGTATAGGATTTTCCTCATTATCTGTGAAGTAATAGTATTTGTAGTCATTTACAGATTAGCTAGCTCACAAAATGATGTCACTAAGAAGAAAATAATCAAACTCACACCGTGGGTTTATATATTCTTGTACATTCCATTAGTTCCGAGTATAGTGGATCCTTGGACAGGCCTTTTGCTACCGATTGTCGGTTCTATTGCATGGACATTTCTCTTAACACTACTTATACTGATGCACGAAGTTGGTAGTAATCAGGATGAAAATGTTATCCAGACAATTACGACGGCAAACCTAACGGAAACAGAGAAGAACACTGGAGCGAGATGAGGATGGAAGTAAAGCCAATGAGGGGAGTAGAGTTAGAGCAGGTGGGATTTGAATGTAATGATTTGTATTTCACTAAAATTGTCATAAAATTTACTTCGAGTGCAGAGGTTCCCCTTTTAGTATTAGAGCTGGGGCTCTGGGGGAGCACGTATTCTCTACAGCTACCATATACCTTAAAGACCTCTGAGGGCACAGTTGAGTTCAAGGGCTATGGTGGTGGCAAAATAACTCAAAACAACAAAGTAGTCACAGTGGATATTGCTATTACACTGATATTCCTGAAGGGATCAAACAAGGCAATAGTGTGGACAAGGAACGCAGTCGAGTATTCACGGAGAGTATTTGGTTACCTTGACTACATTACGGGGTGATTGAGAATGGACGTCATTCCCCTTATCTTTCTCATTCCGATTTTAGGACTCATGGCATATCCCGACTGGAAAAGAGTACTCCAGCTTTCTTTTGCTTTTTCACTACTGTCTCTGGAAGTACTAACACTTAGCAAGGCCTTTGAGGTTCCTCTTACAGGTTTAGGATTTGGAATTCTCTCATTTGCGATACCTTATTCTCTGATTAGAATCCAAAACAAGAAAAGCAAAAAATCTCCAAGTGGGTACATTATTGTACTTCTCGTTTGGTTTATTGGAGTAGGTTACATGGTGATCAAAGGGGACATCAAAGACTTTACCACTATTCTCAAGGTGGCCTCTATAACTCTACTGGACGGACTGGGAGTGATCTCCTTACGTCAAAAGCCTGGAAGAGTAGCTATAACGATCACACTATTGGGACTTTGGACCTTAATAGTGATTATTAGGAATTACCCACTAGCGATTTTAGGGGTGATAACCACCCTATTATGGATTATACTATGTCAACATCACGACAGAGAACCAAACGAAGCAGGAGAAGTTACTGGAGTGAAATGAGACCTCCAAGTGTTCGGACTTATATGGCACGGTGTCCTAGGAAGGCCATAATGGGGGGATTCACATGAAGTGGATAGGTGTCGTTATTTATTTTGCATCTCTTTTCCTTCTATACATCTCTGCAGGCATGGACGTAGCTATCACGCTTGCCAGTGTAAGCCTTTCAGTGGTGTATGTTTGGACAGCCATACTATGGAGAGCACTACACAAGAAAGAGCGATTCCCAAAGTTAATCCACCTTGTTCTCCTGGCAAATTTAATCCTAATATTTATCAGTGCTTTCGTTATGGTGCCTCTTGGGGCAATTCTCCTCCTAATAATTCTACTTGCCCTCTTTGGCTTTGTGCTACTGATGCGTTACGGCCTCAGCAGATGGTCCGTAGTCCCGGACGCGGATTTAAGGCTTAAATACTTCGGAATCCTTCTCTTAGGATTCTTTTCCTTAAATCCACTCATAGAAGGTGTTTCCACCTCCAATTGGATTGAGGCAATTGCCTCAGTAATGCTGATATTCGGCGGTTACCTAATGTTTGAGGAGGCGAGGACACCTATCCGCGGATCAAAGCAAGCAGAAGGATCGCAATGAAGAAAAACAAAGTAAGAGACTACTGCAGAGGTGATAGAGGTGAGCTTCGCGAAAAGTCTCCTTGCTGGGTTCTCTCCCTCCTTTGCATCTTCTCTACTTATAATGAAGATCCAAGGATCCGAAAGTGCTAAAGCTGGTTATCACCAGTGGCGAGTAGAAGTCTGGGAGGACGGAAAACTGGAAGCGTCGAGGAGCGGGAGTATAGAGGTTAATTCCATTGAAGATTTTCAGAAGGATGAGTCTAGCATAAACAATACAAACTTGGAAATTACAGGCTTTTCCTGTATGCCAAAAGAAGTTGGACTGTATGAATGGAGACTTGACAAAGACAAAGTTTTCTGCACTGTAAATATAAAGAATAACGGTCCAAGAATCCAAATAGCCCCAAGAGTTGTGATTGATGACATCGAGACCTTTTGGCTTAATACAAGGATTCTATCAGGAAATTCCAGCTTGACGATAAAGTACGAGGTTAAGTTCAGTGATGGGCTGGCTCAGATTATGTACGGACCATCAGCAACTGCATTGAGCTTTGTCCATAGTGTCGAGGAAAGCGGTGGGACAGTATGCCAGCGTAGAGTGTGTTACAACACGACAAGGATCCAATTTTTGCCCAAGAACCATACGATCAGCTTAAGAATATACAAGGCAATAGACTTTATACCAACAGAAACACTAACACAAAGTGAGAAAGAGGTCATCACAGTCAAATACGACGGATACGTGAAGAAGAAATGGACACAGTATGTTATCATAACTCCTACATTTACATTAGTCTCTATGTATGGAGCATCGTGTCTTGCCCCTGCAATTTTTGGAGACATGGCAGTAACAGGAATGGGGCAGACCGTGTTAGGTGGCTCCACTGGTAGTTTCGTCGGTATGCTCGGTCAGTATCTGATTGAAGACAAGAGTTACGGGGGTGATGTCTCATGAGTAAGTATCTTAAGAAGTTCTTTCTCGCGTATATTATTGTGTTCCTTCCTCTTTTTTTCTTGACTGAATCTATAGTTTGGAGCGCAGTTTTAGCCCTCCTGCCCTCATGGCCTTTACTCCTGGTGTGGATTCTATGTGACATCAAACACTTTGAGAACTGTAAAAAATTTCCAAAGGAACCTTACATTATTGGCAACTCAGACAAGATTGAATACTTGACCCCAGAAGAACTGGAGAGAAGACTGCAGAACGGAAAGGGAGATAAAAACCACGAGTTGTAGCTGGAACTCTAGAGTAGTTTATCTTAACGTGAATTTCCCTGACAGGAGAGCACGACTATAGAATAGAAGTCCGGGAGGACGGAAAACTGGAAGCGCCGAGGAGCGGGGAGATAACGGTCTCTACTCCCCCAACTTCAACTTGTTTAAGTGGTGTTCCTCTGGAGGGCCACTTGGAGGTTTATCCAGAGTGGATTGAAGCAGGAGAAAGTGTAAGTGTCCACATCACTGTCACCAACTTGGATCCGAACTGTGCACAGGGACCATTCAACATTGAGTTAGTCGATGATTCGGGAGTAAAATGGTGGCCAAAGAAGGACACAGATTATGGGTGCAGTGGTTGCGGTTATGTAATACAAGATGGAGCACTAAAAATCTACGCAGGCAAAACAATGAGTGAATGGACGGACTTCAACAATATTGCTCAGACCACTACCCTGTACTTAAAGGTTGGGGGCAAGACACTGGCAAGCGCAAAAATCAACGTCAAGCAGGACGGGCCAGTTAAGGCAAGCATGGAATGCAAGCCTACGGTTGTTCCATTGGACGGTTCAACCACTTGTACTGTTTACTTTGAGCTAAAGAGTGCTGACACGATTACGTTGAACTTGGAAGAGATTGACTTTGGAGGCAAGAAAGTGTGGCCGAACGGGCCAAGCAGCGTTACAGTTAACGAGCAAACTGTGACCCTGACTCCAACCAACATGCAGGAGGACCTGACAATAACCATTAACATAGATGATGAGCTAGCGAACTACTACTTTGGAAAGCCCATTTACAGGACATACATTAATAAACTAAGCGGACACTCGTACTTAATTGAAGTGAGATTCAGTGAACCAAGTTACCCAGTTTCAGACATAATAACGGTAATTTACAAGGACACGAGAAGTGGAACAGACAAAGCAATAGACTATGGGTCAACCGCGGGGAAGATAATATCCACAGCACAACTTGTTGCTGAGGGCAGTAATCCCATAGGTTGGACAGTATTTATAATAACAAACCTTCCCAAGCTCGGAAAAGCTGCCTCAGAGATCCAGTGGACCTTTGAATGGGGTGTTGATGGATTCACCCAGAAAATGACAACAATGCAATTGTGGGGAGATGACAAATGGAAATCTCTCTCGCTGTCTCTATCTTTTTGGGAATTGTCCTCGCATTACTTGCTATCGCATTTTCAAGGAAGGCTAGTGTTTGTCTCGTTATCTTGTTGGTTACTGGATATATCGCAACACAATTAAACTCGATAGAAGCCCTTTTGCCACTTATAGCCTCAGCCATGCTATGGCTAGCGACTGCCATAATCTCTATCAGGAGACACCTTATCGGCATAACCAGAAGGGATATTGAAAACAGTGGTGCTCTGGCTTCCATCCCATTTCTTGTTTTTTCGGCAACGTTGCTCTTTGAATATCCTGGATACGGAGCTTTTTGTATTTTAACCTGGTTCCTCCTCTGGTACTATCTCAAGGATGAATGCAAGAGCCTAAGACCATCTTGTCTGTTATTCCTCTACATTCCAACGGCCCTGTTGATAGTACTATACAGAACTCCAATTGCCATAGTTTATGGAATATGTACATTATGGTTGCAGAGCGAAATTAAAGCCTTGCAGAACTCTAATAGAATAGAGAGGGAACATAGATGAGAAAATATGCTCACGAACAAGAGAGAAGCACACGGATGCTAAATCCGGGATAATCGGAATACTTGAGACAGTAACGGTTAAAGGAGTCAAAGAACTGGCATGGATATCACACTACCACATACTGCTTGAGGATCAAGAGACACCTAACAATAATATCATTGGGGGTTGAACGTATGAACGGTGGAGACTGGGGTGTACTGGTGCTTGAAATCCTCTGGTTTTTTACTCTCTTTTTAGTAGCCATACTGATAGCCGCCAAGTATATGGCCGGTGATTCTCGGAGGAAGAAAATCCTACTGGCGACAGCTCCAATCCTGAGCCTAACAATCTCAGGGTTTGCAATGGTGGCGTATTACCCGCCGGAGCAACCGGGCATTCTTCTGGTAGGGGTTGGAGTTACATACGTCGCCTACAGGGTTTTCCTCCAATTTGACCAGATTCTAAGATGGAGCGGGATCTTGTACAGGACTTTCGAAATCGCAATTCCACTGCTGGCGTTAAGCACGTTTGAAACTCCACAACTGTTCATTGTGAACATAGCATTTGCAACAGCCACATTACTGCTCCTGGAAACAACGAGACGAAAACTGGAGGCCAAACCAGCGAAAACAATATTTAGGGCGTGGGACTTCAAAGAAAAACGTCATTAGCGGGGTAAATTACCAGTCGGGCGTTCCATCACAGATCCAGCCTCTCCTTTATTACCCTGAAAACCTCCGCGAAAGCTTTCCCTATCGCCTCCTTCCTCCGCGAGAAGTGCGTGACGTCTTCCGTGAAGTTTCCTCTCAAAATCTTGGCGGCTTCCTCCACAGTTATTTTGCCCTCCAGCCAGGCGTAGGCGAATATGGCCTCAGCTACGTCGCCCTTTCCGTGCTTGTCAGTCCTCGGCGGGATAACATGCCTCAGTCCTGCCAGCTCAAGCGCTATGCTCAGCGACGCATTGGGGACCCTCTCGCCCGTGGGCCTGCCCAGATACTCACTCAGGGCAAGGGAGAAGACGAAGTTTACCAGTGAGTCCCCGAACTTTGCCAGACCCTTGTCGGTGAAGTCCTTCCCGTACCTCAAGTTCTCACCCAACCCTTCTCCGAGAGCCAGGCTTTAAGGTTTTTGAGATAGGGCAACGTGGCGGACAGTATCACCGCGTAAAGGAGGAGCGTCAGTCCGATGCTGTAGGCAACGTAAGGCTCATCCGAGAATATCCTGAACGTAAGCGAGTCAACGAAGTGGACTAGCGTCCAGTTTGGGTTCTCCAGGTGAACGTGGAACCAGAATGCCGAGGGCTGCATTATTGGCCAGATTCCGGCGTAAACCGCCGTGAACAGCGAGACGATACCCGCTATACCCCTATCAAAGGCGGCGAGGAGTATCAGAAATGCCACCAGTGGAGCGAGGTACTGTGGATTGACGCGCCAGTAGGTGGCCACGAAGACGGAATAGGCAAGGGCCGTGGAAGCAACTAGGTTTCCCTTAAACGCGTGCCTGATAAACACGAGTGAGAGGAGAACGACCGCCGGAACGTACCAGTGCTGGAGGACGAAAAGCGTATCCCTCCCCTCACTCATGTGAAGGTAGGTCATGAGGCTCGAAACCCCGTTCATGCTGTAGGAAACGGGGAGAGTGTATGAAACCCCCATCCCCCTGAGCAAATCCGGCAACGCCTTCAGGCTCGACGGGCAGAGGGCGAGCAGAGGGATAAAGGGAAGGACGCCGCCGAGGATAAGGAATGCAGTGCGTAGAACTGCCTTCTTTCCCTTCAGGAGGGCATCCCAGAGGGTGAGAATGGCGGGAAATACCAGCGTGTGCTTGACGGCCAGAGAAAATCCGTAGAGGGCATAGGAGAGGCGCTCTCTGCGCGTTAGGTAAAGGCCAAGGAGAAAGAAAGCCAGCGCAAGACCATCGAACATTCCGTAAACTGCCGAGACGTGGATAGTGATTGGATTGAGGTAGTAGAGGGCGGTGCCGAGAAGGGCGAGTTTTTGACTTCTCTCCCGGATTAGGAGATACAGAAGAAGGGCCACGGCCGTATCTGCAAGGATGAAGACCAGTTTGACTGAGAACGCCCATGCAGGGTCGATGTAAACGTAGTAAGTCCCGTCCCGCCAGAAGACGTTAACCGAGCCCCCAACGAGATACCTGACCGCGGCGAGCAGGTATGCCATGACCGGACCGTAGACGTAGGGCCACGGGTAGGGCCAGCCCTTAGTCCAGAAGCCGGCTGCGTCGGCATAGGCATAGAAACAGGCCTTCTTTTCCAGCATGGTTCCGGCGAAGCCGTAGAACTGGGCTAGGTCGCTACCGGCTGAATACGGAGCAAGGGCAAGCCTCAGAGACAGGCCGGAGAGGATGATTAAGAGCAGGAGGTATCTCGAACGTTTCAAGTATTCCACCCCTGAGGGGGTCTTTGATTTCAACTTGAAGTTAGAAGAGTTCGCCATTTAAGGGTTTGGGTGGGGAACGGAAAAGGGGAGAAGGGGCTCACTCACTTATGGCGGCCTTCCAGGCATCCAGAACCGCCCTGGCCCTGTCGAATATCTTTTGGGCCGCCTCCTCAAGGGCCTTCTCCGGCGTTACCTTGCCGTCGGTGACGATCCTGAACTTCGGCTTCCTGGCCATGAGCACCGGGTGCTCGATGGTGTAGCCCGCGAAGGTCACGTGCTTGTTCTCGTGGAGCACCTCGTTGAGCAGGTTGGCGAAGGTGTGATCCTCCCCCTCAAGGTAGAACTCAAGGACGTTTTCCTCACGCTTGATGACCTCAATCTTCATTTTCCTCACCCTCTAAGTGCTTGAGCAGTATCTCCAGCGCCTGCTCCTTGTTCTTCACCAGTTCGTATTTAAACTTATCCTCCTTCCACTCGGCAAGGTTGAGCTCAATGAGCAGGTCTATGACCTCCATGGGGTCGAGGTTTTTGAGAACCGCCACGGGTAGGATGACCTCCCTTATCTGTCTGGTGGTCTGGAGGGAGATGTCCGAGAGGTACTCCCCCAGGGTTCCGGTCAGGGAAACCAACTCTTCCCACGGCATGGACGTTATCAGCACGCCTTCCTTCAGTTCAACTGTTTCGCCGAGCAGTTCCAGGGTCTTTACGAGGATTGGAGTCGAGACGCTCGCCCCGACTTCCCTCAGGAGGTCGTCTATCGTGTAGCGGTAGAGGCCGCGCCTGTCTGGGTACAGTTTTGCCCTGACGCGGCTGTGTATCTCCCTTATCTTGCGGATCGCCTCCCTGATGTCGTCCTTCGTTCCCTGGACGTTTATCTTGAGGTCATTGAGCTTGGCATGGACGTAAATGAACGCCGGAAGGCGAAGCCTCTGGAGCTCCCTGAGGAACTCCTGCTTTTCCCTGTCGTCGCGGACGTGGATGGTTATTACCTTCTTCGCCCTCGCCATGCTTACACCTTCAGTTTTCTGTAGAAGGAAGACAGCTTCCTCGTCTCAACGTGACCGCAACGGGGGCAGATGAGCCTGTCACCGCGCCGGACTAAAGGTGCCCTGCACCTGGAACAGAGGGCATAGATAACGCCCAGGTCATGGCCCTTGGTGGAGAGCTGTATGGGGCTCTTCTCGTTTGCTATAACCCTGGCCCTTAAGATGTCGCCGATCTTGAATTCGTTGGACATTCCCTCCACGTAGCCCTCCCTCACCTGGGAGATGTGGATTCCGGCGAGCTTTGATGTGGCTATCTCCCTGTCGTTCCTCCCCTCTATTTTAACGAGCTGGACTATTGCCGCCTGGGGCTTGACCTCTATGACCTTGGCTATGACTATGTCTCCAACCTGCGGAAGGGGCGGTGTGTCGGTCACGGGTTCAACGCTGATTTCCATCCTGTCCTGATCTATCTTCACCCTACCTGCCCTGATGGCATAGAGTTCCCCGTTATCCTCCTTAACGCCCTCACCGGGAAAGTACTCCTCGATAACCCCGAGATAGTCTCCCGGAAGAACCAGGTCGCCGTTTTTCACGCCTTTCTTTTCATCCATTCTTCCACCTCCATGGAAGTTCCCGCGAGGATTTTTTAAGCCTTTGCCATCTGGGGAGAATTTATAAAGGACGGGGGAAAAGTTTTAGTAATTCCTATTGAGCCTATGGTGGTGGTTAAGGATGAGAATGCTTCTGATACACAGCGACTATTTGGAATACGAGGTGAAAGACAAGGCCCTTAAGAATCCCGAGCCGATAAAAAGTGAGGATAAGAAAGGCAGACTCGACGAGGTTCTGGCTGTATTCATAAGCGTTGAGAAGGCCGACGAAACCAACCCGGAAGAGGTCGTTGAAAAGGCTCTCACCGAGATTAAAGACGTCGCCGGCCAGATCAAGGTCAGCAGGGTCTTTGTATATCCCTTCGCGCACCTCAGCAGCGAGCTGGCAAAGCCGGACGTGGCCCTTGAAGTCCTCAGAAAGATCGAGGAGAATCTTAAGGAGGAGGGCTTCGAGGTCAAGCGCGCCCCCTTCGGCTACTACAAGGCATTCAAGCTGAGCTGCAAGGGACACCCGCTCGCTGAGCTAAGCAGGACGATAGTTCCAACTGGGGAGGTAAAGGCAGAGGAAGTTCCGGAGGCCCTAAAGAGGGAGGAGGAACTTGTAAGCTACTGGTACATACTCACTCCAGAGGGGGAGCTCATCGAGGTCGACAAGTTCGACTTCACCGGGCACGAGAACCTCAGGAAGTTCGCCAACTACGAGATAAGCAAGAGCAGGATAGCCGACAGGGAGCCTCCTCACGTCAGGATAATGCTCGACCACGAGCTGGTCGACTACGAGCCCGGAAGCGACCCCGGAAACCTCAGGTACTATCCGAAGGGCAGGCTCATCAAGGGACTGCTCGAACAGTACGTCACCGAGAAGGTCGTCGAGTACGGTGCCATGGAAGTCGAGACCCCGATTATGTACGACTTCGAGCACCCGGCACTTGAGAAATACCTCAACCGCTTCCCGGCCAGACAGTACGTCGTCAAGAGCGGGGACAAGAAGTTCTTCCTCCGCTTTGCTGCGTGCTTCGGCCAGTTCCTCATCAAGAAGGACGCCACGATAAGCTACAGGCACTTACCGCTCAGGATGTACGAGCTTACCCGCTACTCCTTCAGGAGAGAGAAGAGCGGTGAACTTTCAGGTCTCAGGAGGCTCAGGGCCTTCACGATGCCCGATATGCACACGGTAGCTAAAGACCTCAAGCAGGCCATGGACGAGTTCAAGAAGCAGTACAAGCTCAGCATGGAGGTTCTCCGCGGCGTTGGCCTTACCCCGGACGACTACGAGGTTGCCATACGCTTTACGGAGGACTTCTGGAACGAGAACAGGGACTTCGTGGTTGAGCTGGCCAGGATTATAGGCAAGCCCGTCCTCATAGAAATGTGGAAGCAGAGGTTCTTCTACTTCATCCTCAAGTTCGAGTTCAACTTTGTGGACAACCTCGACAAGGCGGCAGCGCTCAGCACCGTCCAGATCGACGTCGAGAACGCCGAGCGCTTTGGAATAACCTACTACGACGAGGAAGGCAGGGAGAGATACCCGCTCATACTCCACTGCTCTCCGAGCGGGGCAATTGAGCGCGTCATGTACGCTGTCCTTGAGAAGCAGGCCAAACTGCAGGCCAAGGGCGTAAAGCCAATGTTCCCGCTCTGGCTCAGTCCGATACAGGTAAGGGTAATCCCGGTCAGCGACGAGGTTCTCGACTACGCGCTCTACGTTGCAGGAAAGTTAGAGGGTGCGAAGATTCGTGTCGACGTTGACGACACCGGAGACAGGCTCAACAAGAAGATAAGGAAGGCGGAGAAGGAGTGGATACCGTACGTCATCGTCGTCGGCAGGAACGAGAAGGAGCAGAACACGATAACCGTCAGAAGAAGGAGCGACGGGAAGCAAGTCGAGATGCAGCTCGAAGACCTAATAAGGGAGATAAGGAGCCAGACCGAGGGATTCCCGTACAAGCCGAGGCCCCTTCCACTTCTCCTGTCAAAGAGGCCCAAGTTCAGGGGCTGATTTTTCTTACCCTCAGCTTTTCCATTCCCTTTCCCTTTGTAACGCGGAATGAGTACATCTCCGGCTCAAAGTCCTCGTAAGGCGCGGATATCAGATACAGTGCCTCCTTGAGCCCCGTTTCTTCCAGCCATGACTTGGCAAGGATTACGTAGTCGCTTATCCCCGAGACCCACGCCACAAATCGGGTCGAGACGACGTCCCTGTTGAGGGCCAGCACCAGTATTGAGTCGGGAAGCTGGCGGGTTCTGGACGCGAGGGTCTGGTTGAGGAGCTTCAGAGTACTGTCCTCCCCGAGAAGCAACGAAACACCATCCAGAGTGTAAACCAAGCGAAAAACCGGCCTGTCCTGAACGAGTTCCCTCAGGTAGATGTTGTATATGCGGTCTATCTTTGGATTGAGGGTCTCCGGCTCTACTTTGTCCAGGTAGAAGACGTTTGGGATGGACTCCCTTGACCCGTATCTCGTTCCAAAGAGGTCTATAACCACCACATCGCCATTCCTAAGGGCCTTTTCCATGTCAAAGCCAACTGTGCTCGCTTTCCTTATGAACGACCTGATGGGGCCCACATAGTTGGAGATTATCCCAACATGACCGTTCTCAACCGCATGCCTGAGAAGAAGGAAGGGTATCTTCCACGCGGAAGAATAGGCGTCGTAGATAATGCTGACGGTGGAACCGGGAAGGTATTCCTCCCGAAAGAGGTCAATGACGTTCATCTCCATCCGCCTTCCCCCCATAAAGTTGAGGGGAAGAGCATCGTAAAGCACCTCATGTTCCCTTCATACCCGCCATTATCTCGTCGAGGAAATCCTTCGCCTCCTCGCTGAACTCCCTAAGGGGAACCTCCTTACCGTACTTGTCGTAGATTTTGCCGTCCCTGAAGTTTATCTCGAAGACCTCGTAGCGCTCTTCACTCTGCTCGTGGTGCTTTATCCCGTGCCCCTTAAGATGCCTCTCAAGGCTCTCGACGTCAACGTACTTTCCGCACTCCTTGCACCTGTAGAACTGCCAGAATACGTAGTCCTGACCAGCGAGCATGTTGTTCTTGATGTGGTTTATGAACGCCCCGCCGAGGTACTCGTAGAAGTCCTCCTGAATCAAGCCGTCCCCGTCCTCGATCACCTTGAACCCGCTCCAGACTATGTGGTCGTTTATGTCCGCGAGCGTTGCCTTGAGATAGCGGTAGGTGAGTATGAAAACCCCGTTGTGGACAAAGAAGACGCTCTTGTCGGGTATGGCAATTATCCTGATCCCCTCGCCACCACCGTTTTCGGCCAGTTTCTCAGCGTGCTCCCTGTTGTCGGCCACCTCGATGGTAACCCTGACGTTGCTCTTCTTGTGAACCCCAATGATCCTCCCGCCGGTTATCTCCCAGTGATAATCGTCTAGGTATCTCACCTGGGCATAGACCTTCTTGATCCTCGGACTCAGCTCACCGTAGGCCATTAATCACCACCGTGAGGAAATCGTGCCCAATGTTAATAAGCTTTAGCGGAAAATTTTAAAAAGGGTCTTTCTGGATGAGGAGGGCCACAATGGAGAAACGCTACCTCCCGAAGCGTCTCTGCCTCTTCTGGTACTCGCGAATAATCCTGAGGAAGTCTATCTTCCTGAACTCGGGGAAGTAAACGTCAACAAAGAAGAGCTCGCTGTAGGCGATTTGATACAGAAGGAAGTTGCTTATCCTCTCCTCACCACCTGTCCTTATGACTATGTCCGGGTCGGGCATGTTCGGATAGTACAGGTACTCCTTTATGAGCTCCTCATCAACATCCTCCGGCTTTATCCTACCGGCCAGGGCGTCCCTCACGATGTCCCGCACGGCATCGGCTATCTCGCTCCTTCCCCCGTAGGCGAGGGCTATGTTGAGAGTGTAGTTGCTATACTTCCTCGTGGCCTTCTCCGCTTCCTCGGCGGCTTCCCTGACGTTTTCGGGAAGGAGTTCCTTTCTCCCAAGGACGTTTACCCGAATTCCGTACTTGTGAACCCTCTCGTCCTCAAGGAGCTCCCTGAACTTCTCCTCGAATAGGTTCATGAGGGCGTTTACCTCCTCGGGGGTTCTCTTGAAGTTCTCGGTGGAGAAGGCGTAAACGGTGAGCGTTCTTATGCCCAGCTCACGACACCACTCGAGTATCTCCTCAAGCTTCCGGGAACCGAAGAGGTGGCCGTACCATGGGGGCTTCTCCAGCTTCCGCGCCCATCTCCGGTTCCCGTCCATTATTATGGCCACGTGCTTTGGAATCCTCCCGGACTTAACCCTGTCCAGAAGGTAGCCCTCGTAGATATCGTAAACGGGCTTGAATAAAATGTGGGGAACGTGGGAAACAAGACGGGAAATCATGCCCATCACTCAATCTTTTTCCTGCCGGAGAGGTGCATCTCGGCCAGCTCGATGTAAATCTCGGCGTTCTTCTTCGTCCACTCGATTTCCTCCTCGCTGAGCTGCCTGACGACTTTGCCGGGAACGCCGACGACCAGGCTGTAGTCCGGTATCTCCTTGCCGGGAGGAACGAGCGCTCCAGCGCCGATGACGACGTGCTTGCCTATCTTCGCGCCATCGAGTATGACGGCCCCCATACCGATGATGGTGTAGTCCCCTATTTTAGCACCGTGAACGACTGCGTTGTGACCTATGGTGACGTACTTGCCTATTATCGTCGGCTGTCCGTGGGAGGTATGTACGCTGACGTTATCCTGAATGTTCGAGCCTTCGCCCACGTAAATCTGCTCTATATCTCCCCTCAGGACCGCCGACGGCCAGACGCTCGTCTTCGCCTCAAGAACGACATCGCCTATGACCGAGGCAGTCTCATCGATGAAAGCGGTCTCGTGAATTTTAGGAGTCTTTCCGGCCAACTCGTAAATCGCCATGTCCATCACCGGCCTTAACTCCTCGACATAGCTTATAAACCTAACCGGGCAATATAGGATGAGGGAGTGCAATGAAGTACAGAAGGGGTGCCAGCGCGGAGAGGGAGCTTATAAAGATGCTCGAAAAGGCCGGTTTCGCGGTGGTGCGTTCCGCCGGAAGCAAGAAGGTGGATATCGTGGCCGGCAACGGGAAAGTCCATCTCTGCATAGAGGTGAAAAGTACACGGGAGGAAAAGCTCTACTTCAGCAGCGAGGATTATGAGAAGCTCGTCTCCTTTGCAGGAAAGTTCGGCGCAAAGCCGGTTGTTGCGGTCAAGTTCATAAACAACGGCTGGCGTTTCTTCCTCCCGGAGACCCTTGAAAAAAGCGGCAAAAACTATAAGGTTAGCCTGCAAACAAAGAACTATCTCACCTTCGACGAAGTTATCGGGAGGCAGAGGTCCCTCGAAGGGGTGGTAAAGGGTGAAGTTTAAGGCCACACTGCTGATAATCCTGCTGATTCCGATTTTTCTCCCGGGGGTGAGCGCCCAGTCACCGCTCGTAATCGTCCCTCTCAACGGCAGTTTCACCGGAGTTCCGGGCGATACGATAATAATCCCCTTCCAGCTCAGAAATCTGGGAAACCAGACCTTATCAAACGTCACCGTGTACGTTACTGGCCCTGCAGAGGGCTTCCTCTACGGCAGCAAGGTGATCAGGGAGCCCATTGAACCGAATGGCACAATCCAGGATACGATATCGGTCAAGCTGCTCAACCTCGACCCTGGAAGGTACAACCTGACCATCGTGGCCAGAGCGGGCTCAAGCTACTCGGAGGCGCAGGTAACGATCAGCGTGAAGACCCTCGTGGACTACGCCCTGAGGATAGACGTCAACGATGAGTACACCTACGGCAGCAACGTTACAGCACTGCTCAAGATAACATCGCAGGCGAACGGGGTCATCATAGGAAGACTTGGGTACACCCTCTCACGCGATGGAACCGTTCTGGAAACGTTCGCCACGACCATATACCTCAGACCCGGGGAGAGCTGGGTCAAGGAGCTAAAACTAACGACCCCCAGGGTCGGTGACTACTCGGTATACTTCTGGGCCAACTTCAGCGGAAGGTTCAAGAGCAAGACTGCAACGTTCAGGGTCTACCAGAGAAACCTGAGGTACGATGCGTACTTCAAGGACGGGGCAATATACGTCCACGTTTACGACGAGAACGGCCAGGGAGTGCCGGACATCACGGTCAGGATAAACGGGATACCCTTCAAGACAGACGACGGTGGAACGGTCTCGTACCTTGTGGAGAAGCCGGGAACCTACGAGGTCGTTCTGAATCTTGATGGAAGGATAGTGACGACCTTCGTCGAGGTCAGAAAGCTCTTTTTGAGCGCCACTCAGGAAAACGGGACCCTCCTGGTGAAGGTTGTGGATTCAACCGGGAAGCCGGTTCCGAATATAACGGTCACCGCCTCAGGGCCCCTCGGAAAGGACTACTCTGCAACGAACTCATCCGGTATCGCCGAGATAGACCTGGAAAAAACTGGCTACGGAACCATAATGCTCCGCGCGGAGAGCAGCAGATACATGGGGGGAGAAACCAGCGTGAAGGCGACCCCCCCGGCTAAGCCAACGCCTACCCCAACGACCACCACAACTCCACCAACCACCACAACGACGACCCCGGCTAAGCCCCCAAAGAACTACGGCCCGCTGGCGGCGATACTGCTGATAGCAGGGGTTCTGTTAGCTGGAACCTCATACGCTGCCTTCTTCAGGCCGGTAATCCAGGAGGAGATGCTGGACAGGTACTACTTCGTCAAAGTTAGAGCGCCAAAGCTCAGAGGCATGGACGGATTCAGGTTCGAGAAGGGTGTCAGTGCAATAGAGGTCAAAGCCACCAAGGGAAGGGCAGAGATCAAAGACGGACTCATAGTGTGGGAGATAGAGCACCTTGAGCCCGAGGAGGAGGCCTACCTGCAGGTCATCCTGGGCTGACCTCCCCGGTCTTTTCTTTCGCAAACCTTATTAACACGGGCGAACACATTCAGATGGTAATCTAAAGGAGGCGAAAGCCATGGTGGACATAGAACTGCTTAAGAAGGTCGTCGAGGCCCCTGGAGTTTCCGGGTACGAGTTCCTTGGAATAAGGGATGTCGTTATCGAGGCCCTGATGGACTACGTCGACGAGATTTACGTTGACAAGCTCGGCAACGTCATCGCCCACAAAAAGGGCACCGGGCCAAGGGTTATGGTGGCGGCACACATGGACAAGATAGGCGTCATGGTGAACCACATCGACAAGGAGGGTTACCTCCACATAGTCCGCGTCGGCGGTGTTGACCCGAGGACTCTTGTGGCGCAGAGAATAAGGTTCTTCACCGAAAAGGGCGAGCGCTTTGGCGTGGTTGGCCACATCCCACCCCACCTCCAGAAGCCGGAGGACAGGAAGAAAGCGGCCGACTGGGACACCATCGTTGTGGACGTCGGGGCGGACAGCAGGGAGGAAGCGGAGGAGATGGGCTTCAGGGTTGGAACCGTCGGCGAATTTGCCCCCGCCTTCGTTCAGCTCACCGAGAACAGGATTGCGACGCCCTACCTCGACGACAGGGTCTGTCTCTACACCATGATAGAGACCGCAAGGGCGGTTGAGAACCATGAGGCTGACATATACTTCGTCGCCTCCGTCCAGGAGGAGGTAGGCCTCCGCGGTGCCCGCGTGGCCTCCTACGCGATCAACCCGGAAATAGGTATAGCAATGGACGTCACCTTCGCCAAGCAGGTCGGCGACAAGGGCAAGATAGTGCCAAAGCTCGGCGGCGGGCCGGTCATGGACGTCGGGCCGAACATCAACCCGAAGGTTAGGGCATTCGCAGATGAAGTCGCCAAGAAGTACGACATTCCACTCCAGGTCGAGGCCTCCCCAAGGCCAACAGGCACAGATGCCAACATCATGCAGATCAACCGCGAGGGTGTCGCCACCGCGGTCCTCAGCGTGCCCATACGCTACATGCACAGCCAGGTTGAGACCGCAGACCTCAGGGACATCGACATGACGATTAAACTCGCCAAGCACTTCCTTGAGGATCTCCGCGAGATGGAACTAACCCCGTGAACGGCCCCAGTCCTTGAAATTTTTCCTTCCCTTTCTTCCCGGGAAAGGTTTATTTCTTCTGCCGCGAAGTAGATATTGATGTGGGGCGTGAACACCGAACTGGGAGAGGACTTCCCACCGCTCACCCGAACGATACTCCTGGTACCCATCGGGACCATTGAGAAATATATCATAAGGGCAGTTGCAGGATTTGTTGATTCATACTACTCCAGGTTCGGTTTTTCCGTCGAGAGGGCAGACGTCCTTCCGGAAGAGGAATTCCTGGGGGCGTATGATCCCCTGAGACACCAGTACATTGGGAGGACGTTCCTTCCGGTGCTCCATGGTATCGGCAAAAAGAGGAGAGCACGTGCGGTGCTGGGGATAACCCGGCTTGACCTGTATGAGGAGGGCATGAACTTCATCTTCGGCATCGCCCACGCGGGACTCCGGACGGCCGTCGTCTCCACGTTCAGGCTGAGACCTGAGTTCTATGGGGATGCTCCGGACGAGAGGCTCTACACGGAGCGGACTATCAAGGAAGCAATGCACGAGCTGGGCCACGTCTTTGGCCTCCAGCACTGTCCCAACGAGAGGTGCGTAATGCACTTCTCGAACTCCATCATCGAAACGGATATTAAAGACGCCCTTTACTGCCCCACCTGTCTGAAAAAGCTTAGGAAAAACCTGGGGGCGGAACCATGATAGAGATAGAGGTTAAGGGGTACGCAGACGACGGGGTCTTTGAAAGGGTTCGGGAGAAATTTAAGCTGATAAGGACCGAATACCATGAGGACACGTACTTCCGCCACCCCTGCCGGGACTTCGCCGAAACCGACGAGGCGCTGAGGATAAGGATAAAGCGCTTCAACGGACATTTTGAGGCTTTCATAACGTATAAGGGACCAAAAATAGACGAGAACTCAAAGACCAGGAAGGAAATAGAAGTCCCGATAAGCGACCCGGACAAACACCTTGAGATCCTGGAAAGCCTGGGCTTTGAGGAGGTTCTCACGATAGAAAAGACCCGGGAAAAGTACTACGTTGACAAGGGCATCATAATAGACCTCGACGAAGTTAACGGCCTCGGAAAGTTCATAGAGATTGAGGCGCTGGCCGAGGGAGAGGAGGTGGTTGAGGAGACCGTGAAGATACTCCGGGAAATCCTGGAGTCCCTGGGAGTCAAAAGGTTCGAGAGGCGTTCGTATCTGGAGCTGATGCTCCAAAGGGAGGTGAACCATGGGGAAGCTGGATGAGTTCTTCAGGTCCCTGAGCGAAAGGAAGAAGAAATCGGAGCTTGAGGTGCTCGAGGATATTGAAAATGCTCTCAGGATGGGTGAGATAGACAACGCCATTGAGCTCACAGGCGAACTTGGGAGCGAGTCCAACTTGTTCCTTGCCCTCAGGATGCTCCTGCGGTCAATACGCGAGAGGCTTCAGGAGGCCAGGGAGAAGGGAGAACTGGACGAGCTGGAGCGGATGAAAGAGAGGGTGAAGGAACTCATACCAACTGTCAACTCCCTTCTCAATCCACGTTACAGGGCGCTACTCCTGGGGGATTTGGCGGTTCTGTTCTATCTTCTCAACGATGAGCTCAACGGAGACATAGCCCTGAGAACCGCAATAAACCTCGCCAGAAACAGCGCCGACATAATCAGAGATATCCTGATGGAGCTCATAAACTCCGGCCTCCTCAAAAAAGCCGGCTACGCTATGAAGATGGTTCGCGAACCCGAGAAGCTGGACGTTGTGCTGGTTCATCTGGCCGAAATGTTCTACCGCGCGGGGGACGTTGAAAAGGCCAGGCTCATAATCGAACACATTTCCAGCCCATTCCACAGGGCGATGGCACTCTACTACCTGGCCGAGATAGAGGGGGAGAGGAACAGGGATGAGGCGCTCAAAATACTGGAGGCGGCGTTCAGAATCGCGGAAGGTATAGAAGACCCCGAGGCGAGGTTTGAAGTCATGCTTAAGCTCTACGACCTCAAACACTCCCTCCTCGGCCAGTCGCTCAGCCTCAAAGATGTCCTATCCCGGAGAGAAGCTCCTCCTCAGTAAGGGCGGGGGTTTTGACAACTCCCCGCTTCCTAAGCTCGTGGGAGATTTCAAGGCTTGGAGGCAGTTTTATCCCTAGCTTCTTCAACGTTTCGACCTCCTCCGCAAGCTCCCGCGGAGTGCCCTCAAGGACTATCTCCCCCCTGTCCATAACGAGAACCCTGTCGGCAAAGCGGAGTATGTAGTCCGTGTGGTGCTCGACTAGAACCACCGTCATTCCGTGCTCCTTCCGGAGGAGAGATATCAACCCCAGAACCTCCTTCCTCCCAACGGGGTCCAGCTGGGACGTTGGCTCATCAAGGACCAGAACCGCAGGCTCCATGGCCAGAACAGCGGCTATGGCAAGCCTCTGCTGCTGACCGCCGCTGAGGTTGGGGGGAAATTCCCGCTCAAGACCCCTCAGCCCGGTTACCTCCAGCGCCCAGCGGAGGCGCCTCAGTATCTCGTTCCTTTCGAATCCGAGGTTTTCGAGGCCAAAGGCTATCTCCTCCTCGACCGTCATGTTGAAGAGCTGGCTCTCCGGGTTCTGGAGAACAAGGCCAACAACCGTGGAGAGCTTCGAGACGGGTGTTTCCCTAGTGTTGTATTCCTCGCCGGTTCTGGGATCACTCACCACCACATCGCCCGAGAATTCTCCCTTTATCGAGTGGGGAATTATGCCGTTGAGGGTCAGACAGAGCGTCGATTTTCCGCTTCCGCTCGGTCCGATTATCCCCAGAAGCTCTCCCTCTCTGACGTCAAAGCTGACGTCCCTCAGTGAGTATTCACCGGCCCTCCGGTACTTGAAGCTGAGGTTCTCCACGCTGATAACCTTCATCTCCTGCTCACCATCCTCGGGGCCAGGAAGAACACGCTTATTATGAAGACGAGGGTCGAGAATATCTCCAGCCTTCCTATCCACATGTGGAGTATTAGCAGTACCTTCACATCGATGGGCAAGGTCGGAGAGGTTATGCCCACGCTGAGCCCGACGTTGCCCTGGGCGGATGCGACCTCAAAGAACGAGTCCGTGAGGCTTGTCCCGAGACGGAGCATCGTGTAGAGGGTGCCTATGAGCAGGAACGCAAAGTACGTCATGGTGAAGCTCATGACCTCCTGGATGTCCTCCTCGCTGAATATGTAGTTGCCAACCTTCCTCTTGATAACGGCACCCTTGGGCAGGATGGCACTCTGGAGGGTCCACTTCAGGCTCTCGTACATCAATATGACACGGATGAGCTTTATACCACCCGCGGTACTTCCGGCGCCTCCACCTATCACCATTAGAATCCCGAGGATAAACTTGCCCAGCTCCGGATACTTGCTCAGGTCGGCGATTCCAAATCCGGTACAGGTTATGGCCGAAACGGAGTGGAATACCGCCTGCCTCAGGGCATCGCCGATGGCGTCCCCCACCCGAGTGAGGCTGAGGGCTATAACCGCTATCGCCGGCAGCAGAAAGATGAACATGTACTTGACCTGAACGTCCTCGAAGAAGGGCTTGAGGTGCCTGTCCTTGAAGAGGCGGTAGTGAACCGTGAAGTTTACGGCACCCATTATCATCAGGAATATCGTGACGGCCTCTATCGAGGTACTGTTGAAATAGCCAATGCTCAGGTCATGGCTGCTCATACCACCCGTGCCAAGGCCGGTCATGGAGTGTATGACCGCGTCAAATAAAGGCATACCGTTGATGTAGTAGAGGTACACACCAACAAGGGTCAGAACCAGGTATATCTGGAAGATTACCTTCGATGTGTTGACCAGGTTGGGAAGTATTCTCTCGCTCCTCGCCTCGGCGCGGTAGAGTCTCGCGGCGGCAACGCCGGGACGGATTAAGACCGTTAGCGCGACGAGCACGATGCCTATTCCACCGAGCCACTGCATCCAGGAGCGCCAGAAGAGGATTATATGGGGGTAGCTCTCCAGGTTGCTCATCATGGTGAGGCCCGTTCCGGTCCAAGCGCTCATGCTCTCGAAGTACGAGTCCACGAAGGACATCTTGGCTATGTAAATGAAGGGTATGACGCTGATGAGCGAGGCGAAGAGCCACGTAAAGGCGGCAGAGACCATGGCCTGCCGGAGGTTTACGTCCTCCACCTTTCCCATGTGCCTCGCGAGCCACGCTCCAAGGAGGATCGAGAAGACGCCAGGGAGGGCGAAGTAAATCACGTATCTTATTTCATCGGGGTAGAACCACACAATAAGCACCGGAAAGAGGTACGCCAGCCCTACACCCTGAAGGATAGCCCCGATGAGATTCTTAACCACAAAGATGTCGTCCGAGATGTTAATGTACTTCCTGAGCTCTAGCATGGGCCCACCGTAGAGGTAGGGTCTGCACTAAATAAAAGGTTTTTCCCGGAGTGGAAAGGTTTAAGGGGAAATACTGCCTTTTTATCCCGGTGATAGAAAGTGGAGGAGAGAGACGCCCTCATAAAGGCGGGAGAGATAGCAAGGCAGGTGAAGAAGGAAGTCGCGGACATGATAAAACCAGGGGTAAGGCTCTACGACATCGCGGAGTTCGTGGAAAGGCGCATAGTGGAACTTGGAGGAAAACCGGCCTTTCCCTGTAACCTCTCAATAAACGAAATCGCGGCTCATTATACCCCCTACAAAGGTGATGAGAGCACCCTGAAGGAGGGGGACTACCTCAAGGTGGACATAGGCGTCCACGTTAACGGCTACATAGCCGACACGGCAGTGACGTTCAGGGTGGGAATGGAAGAGGATGACCTGATGGCGGCATCAAAGGAGGCCCTTGAAAACGCCATCAGCGTGATACGTGCGGGGGTCAAAATCAGCGAGATTGGAAAGGCCATCGAGGAAACAATAAGGGGCTATGGCTTCAACCCGATAGTCAACCTCAGCGGGCACAAGATAGAGCGCTACAAGCTTCACTCGGGCATAAGCATACCGAACATCCATCGCCCCGCGGACAGCTATGTCCTCAAGGAGGGGGACGTCATTGCGATAGAGCCCTTCGCGACCACGGGGGCGGGACAGGTTATAGAGGTTCCACCCGCGCTCATATTCATGCACGTCCGCGACAGGCCCGTGAGGATGGCCCAGGCAAGGAGACTGCTCATGCACATAAAGAAGGAGTACAACGGCCTTCCCTTCGCCTACCGCTGGCTCCAGGGATTCATGCCGGAGGGTCAGCTGAAACTGGCCCTGGCCCAGCTGGACAGGGTGGGGGCGATATACAGCTACCAGATACTCAGGGAAGTTCGCGGCGGCCTGGTGAGCCAGTTCGAGCACACTGTTATAGTGGAGAAAGATGGTGCGTACATAACCACCTGAAGCTCTTTTCTTTCCCATCCCTGCCAGAGGAGCTACCAAGATTCAATAAGAAGGGAATGAGACCCTCCCGGGCTCGGCAGTTTGGCGCCGGGGCAGGGATTTGAACCCTGGTGGGCGGACGCCCACGGGATCTCGAGTCCCGCGCCTTCCCAGGCTAGGCTACCCCGGCGCTCCCCAACGACCAGCACTCCCCTGCGAAGGAGCGTTACAGCCGTCACGACCTCCTCAACCGTCAAATCCTCAGACAAAGCCACCTCAAGCAGGCTCGCGACCACTCGGCTCACGTTATCCCAGCGCTCCTTGGCCTTCCTGTACACTTCCGGAGGTAGCGTGATGTGCAGACGCGGTGAAAGGCGCCTCGGACGCCTCCGCTTCCGCGCTCCGGCCTGCTCCTCCTCCCCCGCTTGGGAGTGTCCGGACACACCAAACGATTTTACCATGACGAAAACCCCCAATTATGTTTATAAATTTTTGGCCTAAAAACCTTCCGAACTGAACAGCCATCAATCGACGCCTGTCGTGATGCTCTTTTATGTGCACTAAAAAAGCCTTCTCCTGTCTTCTTTTTGCTCTGGTCCTTTCCAGATCTCGACCAGGACTGCGACGCCTGGAACGACAGATGACGAAATATCCAACCATTTCTCACATTAAACTTAAAAGGGTAACTCCATGTAAGAAATTAAAGAAAACACAAACTCGGGGGTTAATCTGCCATGAGTCCTCACCAAGAGGATAGACTTAGAGATTATAATCCTTTTGATCCTGCAACCCAGGAATATGAAAAAGAGATGAACAAAAAGAACGCTAAGAAGCACACTGTGGAAGTCATGTTGGGATTGTTTCTCACCGTCTTTGTCTATAGCGTGGTCACAATAGTTGGTATCCACAAATATGCGGAAACAATGTCCCTATTGACATTTTTAGGGTCATACTGGAAATCCCGGTGCTGGTACTCGCCAAGCAATCCCCTCATTTCCTAATAAATGCAACAAGTATGGTAATTATAACTGCTACTGGAGACATCGCAGTCCGCATCTCTGCCTTTGCAGAGACCCTCAGCACTTTATCAACTGCCTTAAGCACCAGCACCAAGAGCCAAGTAACGGTAAAATACTTCAAGACCTCATTCTTCCCAGAGATTACACTAACCTCCCACCACATCAGGAAGAACGGCATCCACACTGCAATCTCCAGACCCACCCACCGAGTCACAAACCAGCTAATAACAGGGTAAACTACGAAGATAACATTTAGAACTAAGAACGCAACTAAGAACAACACCCTCACCGACGCTCCGGACTCTTCAATAGCCTTCTTAATCTCCCAGAGCTTCTTTAGAGTCACCGAGAAGTTAAACACCACATAACCCACGAAGGCCGTGACATAAAACTCCCGAGGGACACCTACGAGGTAGAGAACCCCTAAAGCTGGGAGCGTGACTATAAATGTCAAGATCGTGCTCCACAGAAAGTACAGAATAACCTTACCCAACGTCCCGAACGCAACACCCCAATTGTCCAGATCTTTAGATACAACCTTAGTCTGCTCCATACTCATCAAGAGGTATATACTATATAATAGCTAAAAAATTAACTGGCCAAAAATGGCCATAAAAGACCAGAACTATCCGATATCCACCAAAAACCTAACGGAAGAAAAAGAAACCCCACACGCGAGGAGTCAAGCCTTACGAGAAACAACTTTTTTAGAAAGTCCATCTTAAACAACCTTGGTGAACCTAATGAGCCTTGAGTACTGGGTCGGGTACATAGTGGCAGGCGTAACAGTCGGAGTCACAATACACTTCCTCCAACTCCTAATGAACATATACAGCAGGATTGGAGTAGCGGAAAACAAAATAAACACCGACTTTGAAAAACGCTTCGACAACATCGAAAAGCGCTTTGACACCATAGACCAACACCTCAAAGACATAGACCAAGACATAAGAGACCTAAAAGAAAGAACCGCCAGAGTAGAACAAAACCTTCAAGACCTACCCCAACAACTCGTGACCCTGATCCAAAAAGAACTTGCAGACTTCGAGAAAAGACAAATTCAAGGAGGCCGAGAACAATGAGCAAACTAACACCCGAAGAAGTCCAAAGACGAAGAGAACTAACCGAAAAACTCCAAAAAGGAACACTCACCCCCGAAGAAGCTCAAGAACTCATAGAAATCCTTGAAAAAGAGAAGAAAATCGCCGAAGAAGAACGCGACTTCGCGGCACTCGTCGCAATATTCCTCCTCCTCGCACTCATCGCAATGTACCTAAACAAAAAACAATAAAACCCCCACGCGAGGAGCCAAGCCTCACTCCACTGGTACAACCCCAACCCCCGCCAAAGAGAGAAAACATTGATTTGCAGGGGACAGTGAGAACAGATCCTTTTTTGTATTACAAAATTCGCAAGAGTGAGATTTTGTAATACAAAATCAGAGTTGAAGTCAACGAATAACTAACAAACAAATAACATATTATGATTTTAATTTTGTAATATAGAACATACAAAATTCTAAAATGTAACACAAAATTAGTTCTCAGTTGAGAGGTCCCGATTGAGGCCACACTACAAACTTAGCTTTCTGCAGTACAAAAACAAGCACATGAGAATATTTTGTATTACACCATTCAAGCCAGGAAAGGAACATGCCAATAGTTAGTTAGTATTAGGTAATACAAAATTAAAAATATAATATAAATAACACAAAATTGAACAATGTAATACAAAACTAAATCAATTCTCAATGCACTCCACCCACAGAAAAATGTGTATTACAAAAAAGAAACAAAATCGACCTCAAATCTCATCCGGCCTAAAACTCACTTCCCCTTAGCGGATTTTGAGTCCTTGTAAGCATCTTTAGTAATCTCAGCCACTCCAAGTATTTTAATCAGGACTGCTTTTCCCTCGTCGAGTCCATACATGTCTCTTATTGGACCTGGGATTATAATCCTCCCCTCTTTTCCTATTCTAAGCTTTAGTTCCACATTCAACGGCTCAAACTTTAGTTTTGTATAATCTATCTTTTTAGGCCTCGGCATGCTTATCACCGTTATATCTCTCTATTTTGTCTTAAATACGACATTCTTATAAGCATTGTGTAAGTTATGTCGAAAAAACGACTTAAATCGTATAAATTATGTCGAATTACTGACGGCAAACTTTTTATGTATCAAAAACGACGTTTTTTCGATATAGTTCGACGTGGTGATGCCAAAATGGAGTGGAAAGAATGGATAGATTTCCCCGACATTGGGGGGACTACAGTGAAAGCCTTGCGCTCTTTGGTTTTTAGAGAGGTATTGCGCCAGAAAAGATTCAACAGCCACTGGACAGTTGGCTACGTTAAATCCTCAACACTCGTGACGGCAAGGTCTGTCCTATTCTTTGTTTACAATGGCAACAAACCTACAACTTGGAATGCACTTGAGAACTACCTACGCGAAAAATATGGCTATGCAGAGGGAACCGTTTACGGATACAACCAACATCTTCTCTCATATTTAGTGGAAAATTGCAATGGCGGATTCAAACTCAGAGAAGAGATTTATGACGAGGCTATACGTATCCTCGAAGATGAAGAATATGCCAATGCTGTGATTGAAGAAGCTGAGGAATTAGAATGGAAGATAAAATCCCAATTCCGAAATAATCACTACGATGATGGCGGGGAAGACGAAGAGGACGAGGAAGGGGACGGCGAGGAAGAAGTTTCTGAGGACGGGGAAAGGCCTTCAGTTAGTCTTGTTCTGAGTGATGGTGCTCGGGTTCGGGTTGTTTTGGAGGTTGATGTGATTATTCGGTCTATTCGTTTTGAGGGAGAGTGAGAGCGATGCGTCTCCTCTCCGAGTCTGAGTTGTTTGAGCTGGCGAAACGGGACGTGGAAGCGGCGAGAAGGAAGCTCCGCGAAGTGGATTTCGTTTTTGACCGGGGTGGCTGGCTTGTCTCCCCGGAGTACTACCTGGAGAAACTCGAAAGGGAGGGTTGAAAATGCAGGTGTTGAAGGCTCGGGTGCTGGAGGAGGCTGGGATTACAGCCTCGGACTTGGGAATAAAGCGGGGAGAGTTGGTTTCTGTGAACGTGGCAAGGAAGCGCGCTCTGGTGAAGACTGACACGGGGTACGAGTTCAGGTGGCTGGAGAAGGATCAGGTGAAGCTTGTTCTGAAGGCCTTGAAGGGGGTTGGAGCATGAGCGCCTGGCTGATTGTTGAGGACTCTGTGGGGGGTTTTGTGAACGTCCACAACCTTGAGAACGTCACGACGATCCGCGTGGACGTGAATCGTGAGGGTGAGAATGGCCTGATCCTGGAGGTCTGGACTAAGGAGGCCGACGGCCACCCGTGGGAATATGACATTAAGAACCTTGAGGAGTTCGAGAAGCTCATTACTCTCCTCCCCGGCGCTGAGCAGCTTGGCTGGATTTACATCAGGGACGGGAAGGTTGACGCCTGGCGTGGGAGCTTGAAGCTTCTGGAGAGGGTTGAGGGAGAGCGAGAGCCTGAAACTGGGTGCTGGGATGAGGACGCTGGGGAATTCAGGCAGCCGTGTCCGTAAAGAGGGTGAGAGCATGAGGAAGCGCGGCCGTCCTCCGGTAGTCAAACCCTGGCTCGTCACGATTACCGGGAGTGTCAGCAGGAAGTTCGTCATTTTTGCCAAGACGCAGGAAGAGGCCGAGGAAATGGCGCGCTTCATGGTGAAGCAGAGCTTTCCTTTTTCGAGCTTCTCAGTCCGCAGGTTTTACGGGAGGGTGAGAGCATGAAGAAGTTCTACGCTCGCGTTGGCGATGAGGAGTACCTCCTCCTTGACAATTCCTTTGAGGACGCAGTGGTTACATTCTGGCTCTGGAACGCCATGAGAGCAGAGAAGGGAGAACTCCAGCCAGGAGCAAGAGCACGGGTCATGGAACTCGCCTTAGCCTACCAGCAAGGCATCATCGAGAACGCAGAGATCTCATTACTCCAAGTCCTTCACGGGGACGAGCTGAGGAACGAGTTGAGAGCCTATTTTCCCAGGCCAGTAAAACAGGCCACCCTCAACGGCCTGATGAAAGTGGTGGGGTGATGAATGATGCCTACGATCTGGTATAAGGAACTGCGCACTAAGGAGGAGCGCAGGGAGATTTACCAGAGGCTCAGGAAGATGGGTTACCCGGCTGAAATCGCCAGGAGGCTCAGGGATTGGAGCGACAGCCACATCGAGCTTTTCATTAAGAGCAATCCACCAGAGATATTCGAGAAAATGAAGGAGGAGAAGGAGTTTTACGAGGCTTATCCTGAGCTTGAGTTCCAGGTTTCTGGGATCGATTATACAGCCATAAGGGGAGAGTCGTGATGCTCCCCGTCAGGTACTGGAACGGCTGGGAAGTCAGGACCAAGGACGGCAAGACATTCAGGTTCAAGGCACTCGCGGGAGTGAAATCCGGCGGGGATCTGGTGGTGCTCATCATGAGAGACCTCGGGTACTGCATTGAGGACATTGAAGAAGTCACAATGTACCTCGGAGTCTCCCGCAAGAAAAGACAACCCGTAGTTTTCCCGGACGATGACGCGATTTTCCTCGGAGCCTTCATCCCGAAGAAGGATGCTGATGGTGAAGTTATTGGGTATGAGAAGATTGAAGGTGATGAATGATGCCGCTATTAATCACTTATTTTGAACTTGAGAGGCTCAAGGAGTTCAGCCAGGCTCTGGAGAAGGTGGATGAATTAAGAACCCTGATTCCTGTTCAAGTGGCCAACATTGAACTGGAAGGCGAGAAGATAAAGCTCGTCCTCTACGTGCCGGCCGATGCGCTCAGGCTTGTGAGGGAGAGCTTTCCTGAAGGGGTGATCCTGGGATGATTTACTACGTCATTTTTGGCAGGGACAGGAGGGAAGTCATGAACCTTGAAGGTGATGCTCTCGGTATTTACCTCGAGCCTGACCTTGAGCATGCGGAGTCCAAGGCCTTAGAGGAAATGGGTGAGTACGGCTGGCCGTTCGCTTCGATTTTTATTCTCAATCCGGTGCCTGTGAGGCTTTCGTTTCTTTCTCTTGAAGATGAGGTGGCCAAGATTTTGGGAAGGTGGTTTTCATGAGTAAGGAGCGGTGGCCGAGGCGTGGGAACAGGAAGACGATGTATAAGGAATGCGACCCTGAAAAGGCGTTTGACTACCTGGAAAACCAGGTGTTGGAGGCGAGAGTGAGAAGTAAATTCTCCAGCGTTCTGAGGAGTGCACAGCGGGAGGTGGATTACTGGCGACTCGGAGCGTTTGACGTGGACTCGGTGATTTACGATTACGCTTCGCGGAAGCTCCAGGCGCTCCTTGAGCTTAAGGCCAAGAGTCAGGTGGATTATCTGAACGGGTACTTCCTCTTTAGGGAGTCCCAGTATTTGGTAACCAAGGCCATTGCGGAGAGGCTTGGAGTCCCGTATTATTGGGTGATCTGGAACCGTGAGGGGAACCTGTGGTATGTGACGGACGTGCTCAAGGCGAGAGTGCAGATTGTGAAGTCATCGAGGCTCAAGTGGGACGCGTTCGCTCGACTGGATAAGGACTCGTTCTTGATGCTGACTGATGAGGAGTTCAAGGACTGGTTGATTCAGCATGTGTTCTGAGGCGGTGCGGTATGGTAGGGAAGCAACCAAGGAGGCCAGGGAGGAAACCAGTATACGATTATGAGAAATTCGGAATAACAGCACCTGCTAAGAGCGGATACAGTTCTACCCTCTCTGTGAGACTTCCAGTTTATGCAATACACAAGTTAGACTCTATGGTTGCGCGTGGGTTATATCCTAATAGAAGCCGTGCAGTCCATGATCTAATCATGTTCTCAGATGAGGACCTACGAAGAGAGATCGCGAGACTCAAAGAGGAGATTGAGGAGCTGAAAGGGGAGATACAGTTGAGAGACCAGAAGATTGCAAGATTGGAGCGTGAGACTGCGGATGCTCTAGAGAAGGCTCGTGAGTGGGAGGAGAAATACCGTGAGTTGGAGGCCAAGCTTGCTGGTCTTGCTTCTGGTGTAGTTGATGACTCCATGGAGGTTGTAGGAATGAAGGCTGAGGATTTGATTTCGGAGTTGGAGCGGGTTGATTTGGTTGAACTGGCGAGGGAGTATTACAGACTCAGGGAGGCTTTGCACAAGTGGGATGGTTATTTTGTTTTCCTCGGCGAGGAGCGGATGAAGCGGAAGGATGCTGAGAAGAGAGTGGAAGAGCTCAGGAGAAGGATTAATCAGGTGCTTGACTTGCGGGGTATTCCTCGTGCTGAGGCGTGGAAGCGGATTAACAATGGAAAGTTTGAGGGGTTGGATAAGTTAGCTAAGGGGTGAGGGTATGAGGTTTCCTCTTTCGGGGGTCCTGGCGGTGGGGTCGATAACTTTGGCAGTGCTTGGGATCCTTGGTGCCGGCAACCATGACGCTTTGGCGGCCTCGTTGGTGTTTCTTTTTTCGGCGATGGGTATGCGAGCTTTGGAATACGCTTGGGAGGGTGAGTGAGATGAGGACTAAGACCGTCTCTGCGAGGGTTGAGGTTGGGTTTTATGAGCGGGTTAAGGCCGAGGCTGAGAGGCGTGGGATTACTGTGAGCGACTTGGTGAGGAAGGCTTTGGAGCGGGAGCTTAAGCCGTGGTGGCGGTTTTGGTGAGTCTGGAGATTTCTCCAGGTTTCTGCTCTACTTCTTTTAAGCTTTGATTGCGAGGGTGAAATCGGGGGATTCACCCAAAAATCCCCGGTGAAATTCGGTGAAATCAGGTGAGGAGGGGTGAGACTTGGTGGAGGACGCGAGCGGGAGAAGGCTTTACGTCTGCCTCCGCTGTGGGAATAAGTTCTGGAGTCGAGCTAAAAAGCCTCAGTGTTCCATGTGCAAGTCCAAGCGCGTAATACCCTATGAGGAGTTTCTTCAGTTGCCAGAGGAGGAGCAGGAGAGGATTTTGGGAAAGAGGAGCGAGGCCAGGAAGGAGGAGCCGGCCAAGGAGGTTACTGCCGAGGTTGAAGAGAGGGGAAGTGAGGTGAAGAAAGGGGAAGAGGAAAGGGTGAAGCCGGTTGAAAACCGTGAGAAGGGGGTGAAGCGCGAGGAATCCCCAAAAATCACCCAGGGTGAAGGGGTGAAATTGGGTGATTCACCCGAAATCACCGGGGTGAAAAAGGGGGAAAAGCCGGGTGAAAAGGTGAAGGGTGAAAGGGTGAAGAAGGGGTTCAAGGTCCCTGTGCCGAGGCTGAGCTGGAAGGCGTGGGGTCTTATCCTCGGCCTGGCGTTCATCTACTACCTGTATAAGGTTGGCTGGTTTGAGGAGATGTGGAATCAGTTGAAGAACCTCGGTGCTGTGAGGAACCTCCAGGATGAGGAGAAGTCTGTGAAGAATGATGCGATTCTTGAGAGAGTGAATAGGAACCTGGCGGGGGGTAGGTGATGTTTGAAGGTGTGAAGATGCTTGTTGATGCTGCTACTCATCCGAGGACTACCGCGAGGCTGGCGAGGGTCTGGGGTTTCTTTGGAGAGATTAAGGACGTTTTGAAGCCTGATCTTGAGGAGATTGAGAAGGCCATTGATGAGAAGTATGGGGAGGATGTTGACGAGGAGACTGCGAGGAAGGCCGGGGAGGAGTTCATGAAGCAGGTTGTGAAGCTTCTCAAAGCCGCTGCCGTGAAGGAGAAGGATGGCAAGAAGGCGCTTGTCATGCTGGTTGGCGAGAGGAGGAAGGTGAAGGTCACTGTGATCTACGAGGTGGTTGATGGTGAGTGAGGATCTTCTCACTACGGATAACGTGGCCAAGGCTGTCGTGGAGAAGACACTTGAGGAGAAGGACATCACCGCGCTTCTTGAGGAGGACCTTGAGGCCGAGCTCGAAAAGGATCTTGAGGAGTTTGGTGATGTTAAGCTGAATGAGGAGGAGGTTGAGGAGGAGCAGCCGCGGCGGTTGATGACTGAGGATGAGTTCATGAGGAACATTGAGGAGTACCGGGGAAAGAATCATTCCCTCACTGTGTTGATTGACCAGCTGCTTGGCATGCTGGCCAAGAAGGCGAGGAAGGCCGGCGCGGAGATTGACGATGAGCTTTGGATTGAGGTCGCCAAGCCGAGCCTTAACGTTTTCTTCTGGTACGAGGAGCTGGTTGAGGGTAGGAGTATCGCCATGTCGCCGCAGATGCTCGGCCTGATTGGCCTTGGAGCAACTGTCATCTATGGTCTGAATGTGTGGAGAGCTTACAGGGAGACGAAGTCGAAGCCGCAGCCGGTTAAGAAGATGGAGGAGAAAGAGCAGAGGAAGGTGGAGGAGCAGAGGCAGGCTGAGGCCAAGAGAGAGGAAGCCATTGAGAGGGTCAAGGTGAAGACTGACCTCCTTGAGCGGGTTCAGGCGAACCTGGCCGCTGGCTGATAACTTTTCATTTTCGTTGAACAATGTTCAGAGGGAATGAACAAAGATGTCCGTTTTGAGTTCCGAGCTCTTCCAGATCTCGGCTGCTAATTGAGCGTGAAAATGAACGGATGTTTAAGGTGGTGATGTGGGGTGGGGATCCTCGATATTGACATCCCAGCCTGGAGTATTGACCTCGTTTATGGGAACACTAACTCGGGTAAGAGCTACTTTTCCGGCTGGCTGATTGAGCAGGCGTGGGAGAGGGGAAGGAGGTTCATTGTCCTGGATACGAAGGTGAAGAACCACCTCGGCCTGGTCCAGTTGCCTGGAGTCAAGCTGCTGAAGATCAAGGTGGGTAAGAGGTATAACTGGAGGAAGCTGCTTGAGTTCGACCAGGTGCTGGTAGTCCCGACCAGGGGGACGATTAATAGGATTGGCGTGGACGGCCTTGTGGATCAGTATTACAAGCCTCTCCTTGATGAGGCTTTCAGGCGGGATCATGATCGGATTATTGTAGTTGAGGAGGCGCACCGCTACAACCCCTCCTCGAGGAGGCCTGGTCATGAGCTGGAGCAGCTGTTCAGGGAGGGGAGGGATGGTAAGCTTTATCCGATAGCGATTACACAGTCTATCGCGGACTTCCCGAAGCTTCTCTTCCGTCAGGCACAGCGGCATTTCATCTTCCAGCACTACGTGCCGAACGATGTGATTTATCTTAACCGCATGGTTCCCGGATTCTCGGAGCTGAATGAGCAGTTGAGGCCTCATGATCTTATCGAGTTCATCCCACCAAACCGGACAAGGATCATAAAGAGGGAGCTGGTCGTGAGGAGGACGAGACATTACGGGTGATAGTCTTGGCGAGGCTTTACCTCTTTGATGATAAGCGTTCAATCTGGCATGCTTTCCTCGGCTTCATCACGGCCTTCACTTTGGCTTATGGCCTAGTGATCCTGCTGCTTTACATAATCTATCAGGTAAAGGAGAAGGAGTACCCAGTGGCGACGGTGGGGGATGTGGTGGAGTTTCTCATCGGCTACGTTTACGGCTTGGCCGTCCTGGTCTGGCTGGCGTTAGGGTTTTATAATCTGCCGTAGAGATTGGGATGGGGAGGATCATGGCGTCTGATGTGAGAGCTATTGAGATGATGCTGGAGAATGATGAGAATGCCAGGCGTTCTGTTAGTGAGTGGATCGTCCAGCTCGCGAGGAAGATTCACGAAAAGCCAGAGGACATAGTGTGGTTTTTTGAGATGCGCAGGCGCATGAGGGAAGTTGAGGAAAAGGCTGAGAGGATAAGCGACGAAGAGCTGGAACGGTGGGAGCAGGAGATAGAGAGGGAACTGGAGAACTCTAAGCCGGTCAAGCAGAGCCTCGAAACACTGATGAAGGTTGGGGAAAGGAGTTTTAGGAAGTTCAAGCGCATCGAGGTGAAGCTGAAAGAGTTGGGAGTTGTCTGAGATGTCTGGTAAAATCAGGGTTGTTTTAGATACTTCGGTTTTAATTAGCGCGCTGAAAACCCGAAATCCAAGACGTTCTCCAGCGTGGCAGATCCTAAAGGCATTGCGAAAGGGAGAAATCACTAATTTTATTTCAAAAGAAATCGCTGAAGAAATGCAGGGAAAAGTGCTCGGAATTGGCGATGAAGTTGGACGGCCAAACGTTGCTGAGTACATTCTCACCCTTGTTTTAAGCAAGAGCATCATGGTCCGTCCCCGGAGAAAGTTCTCCAATGACCCTGAGTTTCTCAAAAAACTGAAGGACCCGAACGACGCCAAGTTCTTCGATGTAGCCTACGCCAGGAAGGCGGAGTACCTTATTTCAGAAAACATAAAGCACATTGTTCAAATGAGAGATGAAGCCACCAAAACTTATCGTTTTGACGGGAGAAAGGTTAAAATTTTGAGAGCTGGAGAGTTTGTGAGGGAAGTTTTGAGGTGATGTTATGAGCGTTTACCTCGACCGCGAGGCGAGGGAGATTGTTGAGAAGGTGAGGAGCGAGCTGGTGAGAAAGCTCGGCGTGAGCGAGAAGGATGTCTCAGTGAGCATGGTCATCAAGCACCTATACCACCAAGCCAGACAAAACGCGAGTTAGGCTGTTTTCTCCCGAATTCTCCTGTTTTCTCCAGTTTTTAGCTCTACTGCTTAAATACTAAAGCGTCTTATTCTATGCCGAGGCCGTAAGGCCTCGATAAAATAAGCCGAGGTGAGTGAGATGGACTGGAAGAAGATGGCGACTGAGGAGTTTGTTTTCGGAGTTATAGCCACCATAATCGGCCTTGTTGTGTACGACAAGTTTGTGAAGAAGTACCTTAAGCTTTGAAGGGGTGAGGGAACATGGTTCAGAAAATGAAGGAGACCCTGGATGATAAAATCACCCTCACCCAGAAGCGCATTGACCTGCCAAGGAACGGTGTGATTGAGAAGATCGCGCTTCTCTTCGATGTGACTCTCAGCAACAGTGGAGCTTCCGACGCCACCATTACATACGAGGATGTTCTCAAGGCAATCGAGGAGATCCGCGTTGTTGCCGACGCCAATGACATTAAGTTCAGCCTCAACGGCCTTGATGTTGCAATCATGAACTACTACGACAGCGCTGCGAAGAGCGTTGACCCAGCCGGATCCATAACCGTCCCGGCTGGAGGCAGCACGAGCGTCCAGTTCCTCCTGTTCCTGAGTGGTGGCATTGGTGAGATTCACGCACTCGCCAAGGAGAACCTCGTTCTCAGTGTCAACTTCAACACCAGCATAAGCACCGACGTCGGCATAAGCGCTGCCGAGGTTACTGTTACTCTCGACAAGAAGGTTTTCGATGATGCTAACGAGTGGATCCAGTACTATGAGGGAGTCTTTATCGAGCCGAAGGTTTGGACCAAAGAGGCAAGCTTTGACCAGCTTAACGAGCTTGCCGATGTCATGAACCTGCCGACTGGAGCGATAGCCTGGCGCGGCTTCATAGTCGGCTTTGACGCTTCCAGCGCACGTGCTAATGTTATCAACAAGTACGCCATAATCCAGACCAAGCCGAGGAGAACCGAACTCCTCAAGGTTGACTGGACGACCGGACAGCAGCTTGACAAGGTTGAGTACGCGCTTGACAGTCCACTGACTGGCGTTACTGTCATTGACTACGACAAGGAGCTTGTTCCTGGAGGCTTCGACCTCAGAGAGGCCGAGAGTGGACTCTTCAAGCTTGCGCTTAAGACCGGTGCCGCTGGCAGGGTCAGGTACATCAGCCACGAGATGGTTATACTCTGACCTCTTTTCCTTTCCTTAAATCAGCCGGTTCAAATCAGCTGCTTAAATCAGTTTTGAGGTGATAGGATATGATAACCTACAAGCCTTCTGATAAGAAGGCTGTTGAGGAGCTTGCGAGGCTGAAGGCACGGCTTGGCATTTCTGGGAGAGTTGACACGCTTGAAGAGCGCAGGAAGGCTTACTACTACTTCCAGCGCATTGGGTGGAACATGAGCATGCTGGCCTGCAATCCTGACTACAAGAGCGATCCCGTGGAGAAGGCCAGGTGCCTGCTTTACAATGAGTTGCGTGGATACCAGATCCAGGAGAGCATTAAGGGGAATGAGCGGCAGTTGAAGAAATACGGAAGTGCGTTTAAGACGACCTACGAGAGGAACAAAAGGACTTTTGAAAAGCAGTTGAAGGCTGTGAAGAGCGCCGAGCAGAGCAGCATGAAGAAGCTGATGATAAAGCGTGCTGAAAGGAACCTGAAACCGGTTCCCAAGCACGTGGAGGTCAAAGTGAAAACTACCACTAAGCAGCCGACGAGGCCAAAGCCTCTTATTGCACCGGCGCCAAGGCCAATACAGAAGCATGAAGCCGACATGAAGAAGTTCCTTCTCGCAGCGCTTGCTGCTGGAGCAGTTATTATCATCCTAAAGAGGTGAGATCATGGCCGCGCCTGTTATGATAGCTGCCGGAGCTTACAAGAACAGGGACCTGATCATCAAAGTAATCGCGGGAGCTGCTGTCCTCTATGTTGGTTATAAAGTTTACAAAAAGGTCAAGGAGCTTGGAGCTGGAGCCGAGGCTGTTGCTGAAGGCATAAAGGACGCCATCGAGGGTGTCAAAAAAGCCGTCCAGGGTGCGAAAGAAGGAGCCGCTGAAATCAAAAAGTATGGCTGGACTAAACCGCTGACTTCCGACGACACCGCTGAAATCATCAGAAAAAGAGCCTCAAAGAACCCGAACAAGCCTTACCTGATACCAGAATCAACATACAAGGCGCTAAAAGAGCAGGGAAAGGAACTTCCAAAGAACGTGAAACCCTACAAGCCAGACTATCCAAGTCCCAAAGAGAAGAGCGTGGTTGGTTCCCGCCTCGGCCTTGGCCATCTAAAGCCTGAGCCTAAGAAAGCTGAGCCAAGGAACATCAGCATGGAGGAGTATAAGAACATCCAGGCCAAACGCTGGGAGGCCGTAGCCAAGTACTACCGCAAGCGTGCTGAGGAGGAGCAGGCAAGGAAAAGACTGAAGGAAAAGGTTCTCCGTCCCCTGCCGATACACACTCCCATTTACGCGAGGTGATTCCATGAAGATCGACCACGAGGTTCTCCTTGAAGGCCTCATCCTCTTCATTTTGTGGATGGCCTTCCAGATCATGTTCACCAAGTTCATGAGGAGGGTGAGAGTATGACCGAGACGATAACCACGGCACTCATCACCGCGGGGATCACCGCACTCGCAACCGTTAGCGCAAACAAGGCACTCCTCCAGAGGATTTCCAAACAGCTCGACGAACTTGAGGAAAAAATCTTTCAGCACGAGCAGAGGCTGAGCCGGCTTGAGGGGAGACTCGAGAAGGTGAGAGCATGAGCAGGAAGAACAGGAACATCTACCTCGGCAAGCGCGTGAAGGATACTGGAAAGAAAGGCCTTGACAGCCTCAGGGAAGTTGAAGACATCTGCAAAGAGATTCTCAAGGATTACGAGAAGAAAAAAATTAGCTACGCCACGGCCATGAGGCGCCTAGTCTTCCTCAGAACCACGGTGATTAAGCGGAACGAGAAGCTGGTGGGAAAGAAGCGGAAGGCCTACAAGATCGTGAAGAAGTACGAGGAGAAACTCATGAAGATGATGAGGTGAGAACATGCCAGTTCTGATTGAGTTTGAGTGGCCTGGCCGGCGTGCGGTTCCAGCCATCGCGGGGAAGCCTAGGGAGCCTGTCAGGAGTTACACCCCATTCCTCGCGAGCGAGGAACCTCAGCCAGGCAAGAAGGAGAGAAAAGTGGAGTGGTGGAGGCCATTTCTTCCCCTGCTGGCCATCGTAATACTCCTCAAGCTCGCAACCTGGTTTGTGAACAAACACCGGAGGTGAAATCATGTCTGGCGAGATTGTTAAAGCCGAATTCGTACCCGCTGACAACGTGCCGATCGAACTAACAGACGATCAGAGGAGTTATGAGCACACGTTCGGACTGAAAGTTCACATTTGTGCTGTGAGTGTAAGCCACGGGAATGATGATTATGTGATCGTCAGCCTCCGCAAGCCGGAGGATACTCAGCCATTCTGGAAAAACAAGTTCTACAAAGGCCTCAATGGACAGATCTTCATCCAGCCAGTTCCAAGCCTGCCTCTTACAGGTGTCATTGTAGAGGTCGAGCCTGGCGGGAGCCTCACTGCAATTAATGATAGTGTTCTTGTAAACATCAGCTACATCAGAGCAGAGAGGTGAGACGATGCTGCTGCTTAAAGGAATTGGCGGGGGTGTCAGATCGACAATACGCTTCGGAGGCACAGGCGTTAAATGGAACACAAACGAGGCAGCAATCTTCAATTCGAAGGTTCATGTCGGTGGAGCCTCGCATGGTGAAATAGTGCTGTATCTTTCAAAGGTCCACATCGGTGGAGCTTCTCCTGGGGAGTTACCACTCTATCTCTCAAAAGTCCATGTTGGTGGAGTTGAGGTAAAATCTGGAATAACCTACGCAGGGTGATGGAATATGGTAGTGGTCAATGACATAGTGATAATAGATAGGTCGGTTGACTCCTTTGTTGTTGACCTCTGGGGACTTAGTGGATTGACATATGTAGATATGACACTAACAGCGAGGATATTCAATCAATCGTCAAGAACCCAGTATATTAAAGCCGTGATTGTAAGTCCTACGGATGGAACATACACTTTTGACAACGGTACGTCGGAAGTGCAGTTGGGAGCTATTAATCCATTTTGGTATTCCGACTTTAAATTGATTCTCAGGAGGAACAGTATTCCATCCGCAGGACAAGTGGATACAGTAACAATTAGGTTTGAAAGCTACAAAGATGATACTTATTCAACGTTAGTAGATTCTGTTACCAAAACATACACAATAGAGTTTGAAGACTTCAGCGCACCAGTCAACTATGTTGTTGACATACTCGATGAATTCGATGATGGTTCTGCGCCTAACTGGAGTGGCGGAACAGTAACCGATAGAGCAAGTGTAAGAGCTGGGGGATACAGTTATGTATTGGATGCGGGAGATTCTAACGTTACCAAAACAGCAGTAAAAACATTTGACGTGCCATCAGGGTCTAAGGTGGTTGTGTTATTTTACTATGCAATCCGGTTAGATAGCAAGAGTTCATATACTGATTGGATGTACATAAAAGACTATCAGGTAAAACTAAACGACAATATCTTGTATCAGGTGGATGGATACTTCCGTTACTCTAAGCCAGACTTATTTGAAGGGTGGTTTCAGCAGGGATTTGACATTACACAATATGCTGGGACACTTGGTGCACAGTTCTCAATTAGTGCATATTTTGCAGACGAGTATGCGGCTGATAAGGAATTGTTCATAGACAGATTCATAGTTGCGCATAAACCCTGAAGAGTGAAAATTGGTAAAAAATATTAAAGCTCCAAAATCCCCAGCTCTTCTTTCAATTTGTCCACCATGTGGTAATAAATCCTCGCCGCGTTCTGCACGTTCCAGCGGTAGTTCCTGCCGCCGACGTTCTTCGGTGCTCTCCCCTGGAGGAACTCAATGAGGTGCATGGCATCAGCCGGCGGGTTCGGAACCGTGCTCATGACATTGTCATTCATGAAATTCTGGAAGAATTTCCTGAAAAGTGCGAGATCCTTATGCCGCTCCGGGTGCTTCAGCATGGTTCTCTTATAGGTGTTGTCCTTCCTCAGCTTATAGCCTGAGGCCTTGAACTTCTTGAGATCCTCAACCAGCTCGACCGGGAAGACAGCAATGTAACCCCTCTTGGTCTGATGCTTCCTCTGCGGTAGCTTCACCCGCTCCATGTCATAGACGGCTATCTTCTCCCTGTACTCCTCGGGAATGCCAAAGGCCTTGAATGTATTATCAAGGACTTTCGGGTCGAACTGGTTCATCAGCTCGCGGACCTCGTCAGCGCGGAGGCCTGTGAAGGCCAAAAGCTTGAGGTAAAGCTTGCGCGCGTGGATCACTTCGGGTCTTGAACCCTTCACATCCTTGATAATCTCCCTGATGTCCTCAGCGCTGATGACCTTGGCCGACTCAGGCCTGGCCTTGGTCTTGATGTTTGGAATTACCGCCTTGAAGTCAATGGCCTCGCTCTTCCTAATCCTCCCCGTGGCCACGAGGAAGTTGATGTAGCTCCTGATCGCCAGGTAAGCCTTCCTGTCGGGAGTACCGGCAGAGGTCAGTGGTATTGAGTCAACGATTCTCCTGAGCTCTTCGGGAGTGTTGGCCTTCTTCCCCCAGAGGTACTTGTTAAGTTTATTGATGTAGTCCCTGGCCAGAGAAGGAGACTCCCGTTGTATCCACTTGGCGTATTCTTCACGATCACGACCATAATGGATCTTGGCTGTGGAATCAACCAAAGCCTTTTCTGTAAAAATGTCTTGGGTTCCTGGCTCGCTTTTTGTCACTGCGTCAATGGATGGCCTTCTTTCCTTAAAATCCGTCATCTCGAGTCCCGCGCCTTCCCAGGCTAGGCTACCCCGGCGCGATGGAGAGTTCCCCCGGGAATTTTATAAATCTTTCCGCGAAAAATTTATTAACCATAATTAACTAAAAGTCTCCCGGTTGCAAAGGTTTAAATTCTCGGCCGCCCTAATAATAAGTGAAAGGAGGTGGCAGAAATGGTCGGTATTCTTGTGCAGGAGGTTATGACCGACAAGTTCCAGAAAATAGACATCGACGCCCCGCTTTCTGAGGCGATCGGAATTTTTGAGAAGGAAGACCCCGACCTTATTCTGGTCTTCGACGGAAATCTGTACAAGGGAGTCCTGACCCAGGATCTGATAGTACGCTCCCACCTCAAGTGGGACCCAACCAAGGCCAAGGTTAAGGACGTCTACAAAACCGCTCCGGTTATCAAGCCGGACGATGACCTTAGCAAGGCCGCCAAGCTCATGATTGAGGTTGACCTGCGCTCCCTTCCCGTTGGGGAGAGCAAGGCTGAAATCATCGGGGTTATAAGCGATATAGAACTGCTCAAGAGGATAACCCAGGAAGAATTCGGGAAGAAAAAGGTTGAGGATTTCATGACCAAGGACGTTATAACCCTCAAGCCCGAAGACACCGTCGCAAAGGCGCTCGCAACGATGCGCGACCATGCGATATCAAGGATACCGGTAGTCAACGAGGAGGGCAAACTTGAGGGCCTCGTGACCCTGCACGACCTCATCATAAGGTTCATCAAGCCCCGCTTCAGGGCACAGTACGGTGAGGTGGCGGGTGAGAAGATACCCCCGTTCAGCATGCAGCTGCGCGACGTCATGATAAGGGGTGTAATAACAATATCCCCTGACGCCACGCTCAGGGAAGCCATCGCCACGATGATAGACAACGACATCGACGGCCTGATAGTCGTCGACGAGAACAACCGGGTCAAGGGTGTTCTCACTGTCAAGGACATGCTGCTGCCCATCTCAAGGATGGTCGAGAAGGAGGTTCGCTTCTACCTCCAGCTGGGCGGTGATGCATCCGTACTCAGCGACTTCACCAGGGAAAGAATAATAGAGGACGTGAGGCGTTTCGTTGACGGATATGAAGACCTCCTCGGGCAGGAAGGGATAATATACCTGTACATCAGGCGCTTCAACGAGCGCTTTAGAGGCGTCCACCTCTACCAGGCCAGAATGCGCGTCGTAACCGACAGGGGAGTGTTCATAGCAACTGGAGAAACCTGGGGAGCAATACAGGCCGTCCATGACGCCCTCCGGGCAATAGAGAGACAGCTCCTCCAGAAGGCCGAGCTTGAGAAGGACACCCACTACTACAAGCGCTTCCTGGAAAAAATGGGACTGGAGTGAGGGGACTACCCCCTCGAAAATTCTCTTTCTAAAATTCTTCTCTGAAGCGGGTCCAGGGCTTCCGGATCCACCACCAGTATTATCGTTCCGTTCGCCACCAGCACGTGATCCTTTACGTTCAGGAGGAACTTCAGGGTGTTTTCAAAGCCGTTTTCTATTATCAGATACTCCACGGCGTCTATGTACAGAACGCGGTAGCCGCTCTCCACGGCCTTGGCTATCAGGTCGGTCAGTATATCGATCTTGGTGGGACTTATCGCGTATATCTCCGGGAACTTGTGTATCTCCCCCTCCATTACCCTCGTAACCCAGAACACCAGAGCGCTCGGGTGCAGTTTTCCCCTGATGTTGTCAAGCTCCTCCCTGGTTATCACAACTAGGTTTGAGAGCTCCCCAATATTCCCGAACTTTTCGGAGACCCTCTCCTTGGATGGGCACACAAAAGCCCCGGGAGGAGTCGCCTTGACAGTGGGAGGCTGGGTTTCCGGCGGGAAAAACGGTATGAAGACGAACTTGAACGCACCCACCGCAGCGATCAGCCTGAAAACGGCACCGAGGAAAAAGGCACTGGGAGCCAGCCAGTCAACATTCCTGACTACCGGATACGTGAAGTTGAGAAGGGCCAGAAGTATGAGCCCCCACGGGAAGAGGGAGTCTATGCTGCGGGTTGATATCTCTTTCTCCATTAGAACCCTGCTGAAATAGATAAGGGAAAAGCTGTAGGCAAAAGCTGGAAATACCGTTTCTACCACAAAGTTGTCATTGAAAACGTTGGCCGCCAGCAGGAACAGCCATATGTACGAGGCGGCCAGAAACACCGAGATGAACACGACATGCTTGAGCTTGCTCGTGTTGTATTTGAGGTGGATAGCCCCCCAGAGGAGGAGGGTCGCTATAAAGAAGTTCGGTATCTGAGAGGCGACCCTATACGCCTCGTGGGCCATGTGGATTCCAAGGGGCTTAAATATATAGCTCTCCACGTCCATGGCGTTTATGAAGAACGCCGTGCTCAGCAGAACCCAGCCCTTGTCACGGGTCTGATAGGCCTTGTATGCGACGGCGATGAACAGAACCCACCTGGAGAAAAAATTGACAAAAGGAACTACGGCTTCCGGATTCATCTCTTCATCACCGCCTTCTCCTGTTTCACAACCACTAGGCTTCCGCTGGGAACGTTTCTATCGACTATCACCCCCGGCCCGACGAATGAGTTGCTCCCTATCTTCCTCCCCGGGTATATGCTCACGCTTATGCCAACCTTGACGTTGTGGCCGATTATGGCCCCAAGCTTTTTCCTTCCTGAGTCCTCAAGCTTTCCTTTGACCTCAACCCTTATTGTGCCCTTGTCATGTCTCAGGTTTGCTGTGATGGTACCCGCACCGAGGTTAGTGTTCTCCCCTATTATCGAGTCCCCAACGTAGTTAAGGTGGGGGGCGTTGCTGTGATCCATGATTATCGAGTTCTTGACCTCCACGGCGTTGCCTATGTGACAGTTGTCACCGATGCTCGTGTACGGCCGTATGAAGCAGTTAGGGCCGATGCGGGAGTTTTTACCTATCTTTACCGGCCCGATTATGTATGCCCCGCTTCTGACAACCGTCCCCTCCCCTATCTCCACGGGAGGGACTATCGTGGCGCCTTCTTCTACTATGCCCCTGATGCTGTGCTTCAGCTTGTTCTTCAGGAGATATTCGTTGAGCTCCAGAAGATTCCACGGCCTCCCCACATCGTTCCAGTAACCGGAATAAACCGCGTAGGCAACCCGTTTTCCGTCCCGTATCATGAGATTGATCGTATCGGTTATCTCGTACTCCCCACGCTTGCTGACGGGAGTCCTTTGGAGGAACTCAAAGACGTCGGGTTTGAAGATGTAGACGCCGAGGTTTGCATAACCTGGGACACTGCCCGGCTTCTCCTTCACCACGGAGACGAGATTTTCCCTGACCTCGACCTTGCCGAAATGGCTCAAATCGTCGAACTCCTTCACCAGAAGTGCAGCGTCTGCCTTCTCCCTTTTGAAGGCTCCCACAAGCTCCTTAACTCCGTCTATCTCGAAGTAGATATCACCGTTGGCGACTATAAACTCCTCAGCACCAATCTGCTCCTTGGCAGACTCTATGGCCTTGGCGGTACCTTCACCAGGAAGCTGGTCAACGTACGTTATGGGTTTGCCGTTAAACTCATCTCCAAGGCCGTCGATCAGCTTTTCCTTTTCATAGCGAACGATTATTATGAACTCATCCACAAAGGGATCCAGATTCTCAAGCACGTACTCAATTATCGGTCTGTTTGCTACTTTGAGCATCACCTTGGGCCTGTCATCCGTTAGAGGGCGAAGCCTTTCACCCTTTCCCGCGGCGAGGATAACCGCCTTCACAGAATCACCCCCACGAAGTAAATGAACACAGGTATCAGACCAAAGATCGCAATGAATGTCCTCTCTCCTAAAACCTCAACGGCCCTAAGCAGGCCCTTCATCGTAACCATACTTGCCACGAATGATGAGATGAAGGCCGTGAAGAGCAGCGAAACCGGGAGCGCCGGATCCCATCCGGTCACGAAGGCGAGCTTCAGTATGAGATAGACAGGGGCTATAAGGAAGCTCAGTTCAAGGGCCTTCTTGGCGGTGACCCCCGTAACGACCAGGCCGAAGAACACGAGCCCGCTCCTTGAAAGGCCGCCTATCAGAGCCCCTCCCTGCAGCAGACCGGAGACTATGGAGTCCACGAAGGTTGCTCCGTCCTTTTCCTCGCGGATTTTCTCCTTGGTCCCGCCCAGGAGGGGGTGGAAGCGGCCGAGGAAGAGAGCGAACAAAAAGATAGCAAATCCGATGAGGGCATTGATGAAGTCGGCAACCTTGGAGTCGATGAATCCCTCCAGACCAACCAGTAAGGGATAGCCAAGCAGGACTGTGAAGAGGGTGGCATAGAGGAGATACTTCGTGTCCGAGTCAAGGCTCCTGCGCAGGACCCTCTGTGACCCAAGCGCAATTTTCTCTTTGAAATAAAAGAGCACGGCAAAAGTCACGCCCAGATACGCCGGAACTAGGTAGTCCGCATAGGCCGGCGTTGCACTCTCCAAAAGCCTCATGATTGAATAACCCTCCGGACTGGTGGGAAGCCAAGATGAGAGCGCCACGACAACGCCCGAAAGCAGGGGAGCTATATATTCACCGATGTTAACCATGGCAACCACACCAAGGGTTTTAACTCCCGAGAACATAAACTTTTCGAGGGGTCGTGATGAAACTCACTGTACTCTACGAAAACCATTCGGGGTTCAAAAGGGGTCTCCTTGGCTCCCACGGCTTTTCCGTCCTCGTCGAACATGCGGGGGTCAAAGTTCTCGTCGATACCGGGGCCGATGGAGGAGTCCTGATAAACAACATGATGAAGCTCGGAATCCATCCCAGGGAAATCGACCACATCTTCATAACCCACGGACACTACGACCACACGGGCGGACTGAAGGCATTCCTTGAGGAGAGGGGACGGCCAATACAGGTCACTGCCCATCCCGGGATATTCACAGGAAGGATTGCCATCAAGCCGGAGCGGAGGGAGATTGGAATCCCCTTCAGCAGGGAGGAGCTGGAAAGCCTGGGAGCCGAGTTCATCCTGAAAGAGGGGCCCTTCGAGTTCGCGCCAGGATTCTGGAGTTCCGGGGAGATACTCAGGCGCACGTGGGACAGGACAGTGGGCTATATCGAAGAAAGCGGGAAGTTGCAAAAGGACCCGATTCCCGATGACATTGCCCTCATAGTGGATCTGGACGAAAGTGTGGCCGTGATAACAGGCTGCGGTCACTCAGGGATTCTCAACATAGCGTGGCACGCCGAAGACGTCAGCGAAAAACCTGTTAAGGCGCTCATTGGAGGGTTTCATCTTAGGGGAGCCAAAAAGGAAGTCCTCGATGAAGTCGCCGGGAGAATAGATGCCGAAAAGCTCTACGCCGGCCACTGTACGGGCATCGATTCGTACGCACATCTGAAGGGCAGGCTTGGTGATAGGATAGAACCGCTTCACGTTGGAAAAACCATCGAGCTTTAGCGAACCTTTAAATACCCAGTCGAAAAGCCCAACATCGCGAGAGAAAAGGAGAGGTGGGAGAGATGAAGAACCCGTTCGAAAAAATGCCGACCGTGCTTACCGCTGACGAGCTCATCGATAAGGCATTCAGAAGAGCCGAGAAGGCCGCATCGGCATTCACACCAAAGGGCGGCCCGAGGGCAAAGGCGAGGCAGAGGGAGGAGCTTAGAGTAAGGACTGTCTCAAATGTGATAAGGGACAACCTCAGAAAGCTCCTGGACAGAACGCCGGGTGTTTCGGAGCTGCCCCCGTTCTACAGGGAGCTGGTTGACACGCTCGTTGACAGGGATCAGTTCCACCGTTCGCTGGCTCACGTCAGCTGGGCGATAAAGACGATACGGAATCTGGAGCAGAGGCACGTGGAGAAGATACGCTACTCCAGAGACCCTGACGAGATTGCAAGGCTCAGAAGGAGCTTCTACGGCCGCGTTGCGGATGTCCTCAGGGAAATAGCGGACGACCTGGAGTACCTCAACCAGGCCAGGAACGTACTGAAGGATCTGCCGGTCGTTGACCTTGAGCTCCCAACGGTCGTCATCGCCGGCCACCCCAACGTGGGCAAGAGTACCCTGCTGAGGGCCCTGACCAACGCGAAGCCTGAAGTTGCCAGCTACCCGTTCACCACGAAGGGCATAAACGTCGGCCAGTTCGAGGAGCACTACCTCAAATACCAGGTCATCGACACCCCGGGCCTGCTCGATAGGCCGCTGAGCGAGAGGAACGAGGTCGAGAGGCAGGCTATTTTAGCGCTCAAGCACCTCGGAAAGGTCATCGTCTACATCTTCGACCCGAGCGAGTACTGCGGCTATCCTATAGAGGAGCAGACCCATCTGTTTGAAGAGATTCACCGCGAGTTCGGAGAGTTCCCCTTCATCGTCGTCCTCAACAAGGTGGACATAGCGGACGAGGAGAAGATAAAGGCCGTTGAAGAGTTCGTCAGGGGCAAGGGTCTCGAACCGCTCAGGATCTCGGCCCTGAACGGTGAAGGCCTGGATGAGCTGAGGAGACGCGTCATAGAACTTGTCAAACCGATGGTCGAGGAGCAGGCGAAGAGGATAATGGAGAGGGAGCTGAGAAAGTACAGGGAAGAGCTTGAGCTCTGACCCCCCACCATCCTCCCCCAATTTATCGTTAACACCGTAAACCCACGGAACTTTACAGTACCGTTAACTTTTTGAGGTTTACAGTCTTAACGGTAATCATGGACGTGAACAAACTGCTGGCCCTTATAAAAGAGGGTGAAAGCGAGAAGGTTGAGTTCAAAAGAACAGCCACTTCAGACTTAGCGAGGGAAATATGCGCCATGGCAAACGCCGAAGGGGGATATCTGATTATCGGAGTCTCTGATGATGGGAAAATCCTCGGCTGCGATCCCAGAAAAGTGGGGGAGGTTCTTGCGTCCTCCCTCCAGAACATAACCCCTCCGATAAGCATTAAAACCAGTACACTCGAAATAGGCGGGAGGAAAGTCGTCGTAGTTAAGGTTCCCAGGTCAAGAACTCTTTGTTCTATTGGGGGAGTTGCATACATCCGTGTTGGCTCTGGGATAAGACCTCTGTCGATTCAGGAGATAGTCATGCTCTCCTCTGAACTCGGAACGATAACCTGGGACGAGTTTCCGGCGGTGGACGTCTCAAACATGCGGAAGGATTACGTGGAGTGGTTCTTCTCTGCGATGAAAGAGGCCAGGGGCAGGGAGATTCCAAGGGAAGACTGGAGTAGGTATCTGAGAAGTGCCAAGGCTGTAAAAGGGAAAAAACTGACCAACGCTGGGGTTCTCTTTTTCACCGATGCCCAGGATTTCATGCCTCACTCTGGGGGCAGGATAATCAGGATGGAGAACGACCAGCCCGTCTGGAGTAAGGAGTTCAGTGGACCGATCTGGAAGGTCATCGACGATATGTACGCCGAGCTGATGTCCCAGATAGGGAGTGTTGAAGTCGTGACCGGCACGAAGAGGAAGAAGCTACCCGAATACCCTCCAAGGGCTATCAGAGAGGCAATAATCAACGCCTTCGCACACAGAAACTACGCCATACCCGCAGATGTAAGGGTGTTCATCTACCCTAATAGGTTGGTGATAAGAAACCCCGGCGGCCTGATGCCTGGAGTTGATCTAAACGATCCGGAGCACGTCCCCAGAAACCCCTACTTATGTGGTCTCCTCTACGATTCCGGCTACATTGAGAAGTATGGATATGGGCTTAGGATGATAAAGAGCGAGTGCGAGAGACACGGCTTAGTTGAGGTAGAGTTCAGGAGCAGCGCAAACCGGTTTGAAGTGGTTTTCAAGAAGACCTCCGCGAAGATGCTGGACGAGATCGACAGGAAAATAATCGAGTTCCTGTCAATCCCAAGAAGGAGCGGCGAAATAGCGGAATACGTCGGCATATCAAAGCCCAGCGTCCTCAATAGGCTGAAGAAACTTGAGTCCTTGGGCATTGTACGGCCAGTTGGAAGTGGCTCCCAGAGGAGGTATGCTCTGAACCGTTAATACCGTAAACCCACGGAACTTTACGGTACTGTTAACTTTTCTTTCTTTACGCTGTTAACGGTGACAAGAGACAGCGCCCAAGAAAGAAACCACTAGAATCCTGAAGGGATTCCAGAGAAGGGGACTTCAAAAGGTGGAGAGAGGTCAGGCACTCTCCTCCTTGATGAGAACGGCGTTGACGACGCCGTCCTGGCCGGGCCTGCTGGTGACTATGGCCCTGCCGACCTCGGTCTCGATGATCGCTCCCTTGGTGATGATGTTCCTCCTGACGTACTGCCTGTTGGCCGGGTTCTCAACGACGCTGAGTATCCTAACCTTCCGGCCCTTGCCGTTCTCGAAGACGTTGGCGTAGAGGGCCTCGATGAGGCGGACCTTTCTGTTTCCACCGTAGGTTCTGATTATCTTCTTCTTTTCCCTGTCCTCACCGACCCTGGTGAAAGCCGGCTCCCTTCCAAGCTCCCTCTTCCTCTTCTTCCTAGCGAGGATAATCCTTCCACCTGAAGGCTTCTTGAGTGACCTTCCCTGCCAGATAGCCATTTATCTCACCCCATGAGCTTAATACTCAACCTATCGCCACTTTGGGGGGTTCGTTTATAAGCTTTTCTAGAAGAATTTTTAAATCCTCGCCCCCATTACTCCATCAGGTGGTGGTATGGGAGCGATAGACGCATTCACAAACGCATTTTCACTCGTCATCAGGAACAAGAGGCTCTACCTCCTTGTGCTTGTTATGAGCCTCATGATGGCCCCTCTCGGAGCGTACCTTATCCCCAGCGAAGTCAACTACGAGTACAACCAGACCGCAATCCAAAAGGGAAACGTCATAATCGAGGAATACGGAACGCCGATAAGCGGAAACGAGATGGACACGTTGGTGGAGCTCCTCAAAGGACTCGCCATCTATTCCATCATCGCCCTCATCGTCGGAGCGATTTTTGAATACGGAATAACCAAGGGGATCTTCATGCATCTAAGGGATGAAGAGTACTCCCTCAGCGGCCTCCTGGTGGAAGGTCTAAAGCACTTCCCAGGGGTCATCCTGATAAACTTCATCTACGGGCTTATAATGGTGGTTTTCATAGGAGTTGCTGCCATCCCAATGGCACTGGGGGCCCTTTTCCTCCCAGCCGGGGCGATCCTGATGTTGCTGGGCGTCATTTTGATGTTTGCGGCTGTGGCTTTTGCCCTTGGCCTCTCATCCCTCGCAATCCCGTTCTACGTTGACAGGGGGAGCATTGGAGCGGCCTTTGAAGCCTTTGGGGCGGCCTTCAGGAACGCCCTCTCAACAGTGGGCTTCGGCGTGCTCCTTGGGATTGGAGTTATCGCCATAATGCTGGTGGCAAGCCCAATAGCCTTCTTGGCGCAGATGGTGCTTCCGGAGAACATAGCCCCCTACGTCTCAGCGTTCCTTCAGGCGCCGTTTGATGCCCTGCTTTACATGTTCATCTGGACGGCGGGGGTGGCGTTTTACAGAGAAATACAGAGAATGGAAGAGCTGAAAAAAGTCGACGAGGAACTGATCGATCTAGGAATCGAAGTTTAAGCCCCGTACTTCTTTTCTTTTGCCGCCTTCACAAGCCCTCTGAAGACCGGTGCCGGGTTCATGGGGCGGGACTTAAATTCCGGATGGAACTGCGTGGCGATGAAGTACCTCCTGTCTGGAAGTTCGAGTATCTCCATCCTCCTCTCGTCGTCCCCAGCTATTCCACTGAATACCAGACCGGCCTTCTCGAACTTGTCAATGTACTCGGGGTTTACCTCCCAGCGGTGTCTGTGGCGCTCGTAGATCAGCTCCTTTCCGTAGAGCTCCCTTGCCAGGGTCCCCGGCTTTACCTTGACCGGGTAGGCACCGAGACGCATCGTCCCGCCAAGCTTGTCAAGGCCTCTCTGCTCCGGCATTAGGTCGACGACCGGATGAGGAGTCTGGGGGTCAATTTCGGTGGAGTGCGCGCCCTTCAGCCCCAGAACGTTGCGGGCAAACTCGACAACCGTGAGCTGGAAGCCGAAGCAGATACCGAGAAACGGGATGTCGTTCTCCCTCGCGTAGCGGGCCGCGAGCATCTTGCCCTCCGTTCCGCGCGCTCCAAAGCCACCGGGGACTATTATGCCGTCAACGCCCTCAAGGAGTTTTGTTCCGCCCCTTTCAAGGTCCTCCGCCTCAATCCAGCGTATTTTCACTTTCACGCCGTTGGCAACGCTGGAATGCTTCAGCGCCTCCTTTATGCTGAGGTACGAATCGGCAAGCTTGACGTACTTGCCCACTATGGCGATCTCAACGGTGTCCTCCAGGGACTTGTACCTCTCGACCATCTCGCGCCATGCGTCGAGCTCCGGCTCCTTCTCCGGAAGGCCAAGCCTCTTCGTGAGGTATCTGGCGAGGCCTTCCTTCTCAAGCATGAGCGGAACCTCGTAGGTGTCCTCAACGTCGTAGGCGCTTATGACAGCCTCCGGCGGAACATTGGTGAAGAGGCTTATCTTCCTCCTGGCACTTTCCTCCAGAGGGTCTTCCGAGCGGGCCACTATCGCATCGGGCTGGATTCCAAGGCTTCTAAGCTCCTTAACGCTGTGCTGGGTCGGTTTCGTCTTCTGCTCGCCCACGACTTTAAGCTTCGGCACGTAGGTGACGTGGACGAAGGCTACGTTCTCCCTTCCCTCCTCAAGCTGCATCTGACGGGCAGCCTCAAGGAAGGGCATGCTCTCTATGTCGCCGACTGTTCCGCCTATCTCCACCACAACGACGTCGTATTCCCTCGCTATGGCCCTAATGCGCTCCTTTATCTCGTTGGTGATGTGAGGAATAACCTGAACGGTTGCCCCGAGATAGTCTCCCCTGCGCTCCTTTTCTATGACGGCAGAATATACCTTCCCAGTGGTGATGTTGTGGTCAAAGGTGAGGTTTGTATTGAGAAAGCGCTCGTAGTTGCCGAGGTCGAGGTCAACCTCGCCCCCGTCGTCGAGGACAAAGACCTCTCCGTGCTGGTAGGGGTTCATCGTCCCTGCGTCGTAGTTGAGGTAGGGATCTATCTTGATGTTGGTCGTTCTAAAGCCCCTGGCCTTCATGAGCATTCCGAGGGAAGCGCTGGTTATACCCTTTCCGAGACCGCTGACAACACCACCCGTGACAAATATGAACTTTGTCATGGCAAAACCTCCACCGGTTATGTCGTTGATTGATTGGTGAGTGCTTAAAAGCTTTGTTGGAGGGGAGAAGAAAAACTTAAAAGCCCCATGTTAATACTATTAGTTGATGTAACTATGAAAACTGTCAGTCTAAATGTATCAGCAACACTAAGAAATAGAAAGTTCATCTCTCTGCTTTTCGTAGCACTGCTGGTAACCTACGTATTCCCTTTCCCGTTTATCAGCGGTTTCCTCCAGGATTATTCAAGGCTCAAGGAGATCAGAGAAAGGATGGCCCAAGAAAACGACGCCATAGTGTGCCACAACGTTTTCGACGTCAATCCCGAATTCTTCGGCTCGCATGGCATGAGATGCAACGACAACTACTACCGCCCCGATGAGCGAACCGTGACTGTGGACGGGCTGAGTGTCTACAGGGACACCCACCATGAGTACCTGGATGCGAAGAAAAACCTCCGGCGAGAACTTCCCCCATTTGTGGTCTTCGTTGTCTTCGTGTTTTTGGCCCTTCTCTGGTTCAGCTATGCAATGGTGGATTTTGCCGTTGAATTGTCAGAGGGGAACGAAAGGAGGCCCTTCGAATCGATGCTATCCGGACTCCGGTCAATTCCCGCACTCGTGGCTTCGGAGATACTGGTTTTCATTGCAATGATTCTGGTGCTAATACTCCTGGCCATACCGATAGCGCTTTTAGGGCCCTTTGGAGGCTTCATAGCCGGTCTCATTGCATCCCCAGCCTTTGCACTTGTAGTTCCGGCGTATTACTTTACGAAGAAAATAGGGCCTGTTGGAGAGATATGGAGGATAGCAAAGGGCAACCCCGGAGGATACTTCACACTGGGGCTCGGACTCGCGGTCCTTGAGGCCCTGACAGCCTTGGAGTACGAGAACTATCTCGGCATTGGGGCTCTGTTCCTGATGCTCATTGTTGGGGGACTGAGATACCTGCTCAGCAGCCTTGGTGCACTCTGGGTCTACCTCGATACGCCGCCGGAGGAAAATCGAGAAGAAATGCAGTCAGTCTAACTCGACCCCGTTCCCTTCTTCCTCCTCGGTAAGCTCCCTTATCTCGTAGACCTTGAGCGGAACCTTCTTTAGGGCCTTCCCGATGACGGCCTTGGCTATTCTCTCGGCGTGCTCGATGGTCTGGGCGTTGTAGACCTTGATCGTGAGATACATTCCGACCAGACCCACGGACCCTATCACGAAGGCGCTCTCGAAGTGGGCACCGCAAACTGGACACTGGGAGTAGCCGATTTCAACACGCACAAAGTCGAGCTTCTCCTTGTTGAGGGCTTTGGCCACCTTGCTCACCGCGACGTTTATCGCGTCCTCGCTCGTCTCGACGTCCCTCACTATAATGGGTGCCTCCAAAACAACCACGTAGTCTCCCATAGCTCCCACCTCAGCCAAAGGCAAACAGTCTGTCGTCCTCTCCCTTAAAGACCCCCAGCCTTACACCTGCGTCTATAAAACCGTGGGCGTAGTTGAGCGCGGCAAAGGCAGTCACGTAGTCGCCTTTCTCGTAGTAGTATTTCGCGTCCTCAAAATAGCTCCTCGCCATGGTGAGGAAGTCCTCTGCAACGCTCCTTAAAAGGCTCTTCTCGTGAACCGCTATTTCAAGGGTCTTCAGAGCTTCAGCGGTGATTTTAAAGTACTTCTGAAGCTTTTCCTCTGTTATCTCCCGTCCCACCGGTCTCGCCTCACGGTTGGTTGGGAGAGAGTCTTATAAACCTTTCCCGGACTAATTATGTCTATTTAGTCTAGTTTAGATAAACAGGTTTCTGAAGATTCAAGTCCTGTGAAATGTTTAAGGCCAGAATAGGTGTTCCTGCATTTTCTGGTAACTTGAAATTTAAAAGGCTGTTCCTTTATAAATCTTAAATTTTAAGTGTTAACGTTTCCATGAATCTTTAAAAAATTTTTAAATATTTCAATTAAATATTTGCTTTTAGTATAATCCATTCATTGCTGAAACGAGTTGCATGCTCCAAGAACAGCAGAAGATGCACTTTAGTGTTTACCCCCTATCATTATGCTGTTCTTGGAGGCTTCAAATTTTATAGGAGGAGGGAGATCGAGATGAGAAGAGTGCTCGTATTATTGGCGATTTTGACATTTGTCGGTATAGGGGGAACGGCAAAAGCAGTGGTATTTGAGGTTAGTTATGTAATTGAATCTCCCCACCCGTATCCAAACAACTACAACTATACTTGGACAATAGAACAGCCAAATGCCAATGCAATCCGTCTGCATTTTGTTAAGTATGAAACGGAGCTAGGATATGATTCCATTTACATCTTGGATGAAAACAACAATACAATTGCAACATACACTGGAAGCGGAAACGATGTTTGGACGCCATGGGTTAATGGGAGTGTTGTAAAAGTTAGATTGGTCTCCGATGTTTCACTTCACTTTTATGGATTCTATATTGATAAATATCAGTTTGAGGCGTTGCCTGTCTATATCAATACCTTACCCTACAACATAACGACCCCAGGATACTATATCCTAAACGTCAGCGTCAGTGACTTTGATCCAGGTACCTATGGAACGTACTATGCAATAAAAATTAACGCAAACAACGTGATATTAGATGGAGCAGGACACATAATTGATGGGGATGGTGTGGGAACGGATTACGGAATTATTGTGCATAATGCAAAGAACGTTACTGTGATGAATGTAAATCTTACGGATTGGTATGTTGGTATTCTGTCCGGCCCGGTATTTAATCTCAATATAGTGAACAACACTATCGTAAGCAATACTTTTGGGATTCTCATGGATCCCTCTTCAAACAACTGCACAGTAGCAAACAACATGATAAAGGATTCAACTTATGCCATATCTATCTCGAGCTCAAGCTACAATACAATTTCGGGAAATACAATCTCCCACGCATATACGGGGATTAGACTGTATGGGACAGGCAAGGAAAATACCATAATCAACAACACAATCGAAAATTCCGGAAGTACAGGACTGGCTCTATTTGATTATGGTTCCAATAGGATAATAGGGAACATAATAACTCACTCAGGAGCATCTGGAATGGACGTTCAAAGCGGGAATAACGTCATAATGAACAATACTATATCATTCAATACGTATTCAGGAATCCTCCTCTTTTACAAAGGAGGAAACATCGTAGCTCATAACCACATATACAGCAACAACCTGGCTGATAGCGCCTATCACGGTGGAATACGCATCAAACAGTCAAGCGGTAACACCATCTATGACAACATCTTCAACAATACAGTTAATGTCAGATTTGACGACAGCTCTCAAAACTTCTGGAACACAACGAAAACTCCCGGAACAAACATAATCGGTGGTCCATATATAGGTGGAAACGCCTGGCTTAAGCCCAATGGGACTGGATTCAGTGAGACGTGTGCCGATGCAGATGGTGATGGAATATGTGATGAGCCGTTCATCATCAACAGTCTTAACATAGATTACCTGCCTCTGGCATTGAACGTTGATAGAACCCCACCGCTGGTCGAGATTCTGTATCCTGAAAACATGACATACCCAGAAAGTATTACACTAATAAAGGTTAATGTTACTGATAACTTCAAGGTAGGCAGGGTAGTGGCCGAGGTTGACGGAGAGCACAACATTACACTAATATTTGACGGACGGTACTATGTGAACACGACAGTGATTATTGGGGGAGGGCATCATTGGGTAAGAATCTACGCTTACGACTCGGCAGAGAATATCAATTCAACGGAGGTAGTTTATTTCACGGTAAGTATTCCCCAAAGGACCTGGGAACCCATTTTTGTTCGCTTGACGTGCTTCTATTACGTGAACTACAAGAGATTGACCGTTATGTTTAACAGGAGTTATGAGCTGGCCTCTCAGCTTGGAATTGATAACGAAACGCTCTCCAGAGCATTAGCCCTCAGAAACATGGCAGAGAGAGAATGGCAGGCTGCATGGGATGGAAAAATTCAGATAACAGCACCTAACATAAAAGCATTCATACACCTGCGAAAAGCATTCCTGTACCTCAAAGAAGCCGAGGAAATCTTGGAGCGCTCCACGGCCTCCGAAGGATGAATTTCCTGGAACTCTGTCTTTGGTCTTTCTTTTATTTTCTACCAAATACCCCTATAATGTATTCTCTTTTCTAACAGGTTTAACATTAAATCAACCTCTATTCCATCAGTTTCAGCTTCATTCTCGGGGTTCTTCTAGCACTTTGACCGTGAAAACTTACCAAGGAGCAAACTGAAATAACCGCTTAAATTCTGAACTTGTAGGAACAATATCACACATTTCTGCCAGCTATAAAAATTTGAAAAGCTTCGCCGGAAGTTTTGAAGCCCTCTATCCCGTGCATTCTCAACATTCAAATACACCTTAAAGAGAAACCACTCAAGGACTTGCTTTGAGAAAGGATACTCACTTTGACCAGTAAAGGGTTGATATGGTGGGCCCGCGGGGATTCGAACCCCGGACCTCCACCTTGTCAGGGTGGCGTCATAACCAGTCTAGACCACGGGCCCAACCCAGGGATGGTGGACCGGCCGGGATTTGAACCCGGGGCCTCCGCCTTGCCAAGGCGGCGCTCATACCAGGCTGAGCTACCGGCCCACTCCCATCGACGCCGTAATCACCTATCAGGGTGGGTTTATAAATTTTTTGGTTCATTTAGACGGATATCGAAAAGTTAATATGGGAGTTTTACGATTTTCAGTCTAGGTGAGACCATGAACCCGCTTGAAGAAGCCCTGAAGATTAGGGAGGAGATAGTATCCTGGAGAAGGGACTTCCACATGTATCCCGAGCTTAAGTACGAGGAAGAAAGAACATCGGGGATCGTGGAGGAGCACCTCCGCGAATGGGGGTACAGGATAAAGCGCATCGGAACCGGAATAATAGCGGACATCGGAGAGGGAGGGAAGACGATAGCCCTCAGGGCGGACATGGACGCCCTTCCCGTTCAGGAGGAGAACGAGGTCCCCTACAAGTCCCGCGTTCCTGGAAAGATGCACGCCTGTGGACACGACGCACACACTGCCATGCTCCTCGGGACTGCAAAGATAATCTCGGAGCACGTCCACGAGCTCAACGGCAGGGTGAGGCTCATCTTTCAGCCGGCGGAAGAGGGTGGCAACGGAGCGGTGAAAATGATCGAGGGCGGGGCACTCGAAGGAGTGGACGCGGTGTTCGGCCTCCACGTGTGGATCGACATGCCCAGCGGAGTGATAGGCATAAGAGAAGGCCCGTTCATGGCCGGTGCTGGAATATTCACGGCAAAGATAATCGGAAAGGGCGGTCACGGGGCATCTCCTCACCAGACTGTTGACCCGATTCCGATAGCGGCGGAAACCATACTCGCACTCCAGACCATAGCGAGCAGAAACGTCCCCCCGATTGAGACCGGGGTGGTCAGCGTCACTGCCTTGCACGCCGGGACGGCCTTCAACGTGATCCCTGAGGAGGTCGAGATGAAGGGGACGATACGGTTCTTCAAGCATGAGATAGGCGAGCTGATCCAGAGGCGCATGGGAGAGATACTCGAAGGCGTCACAAGGGCACACGGAGCCTCCTACGAGCTGTCCATAGAAGAGCTCGTTCCTCCGACCGTTAACGACAGTAAGATGGCAGAATTCGCCAGGAACGTGGCCGGGAAGTACGGACTGAGACACGACGACGTCGAACCAACCATGGGTGCGGAGGACTTTGCCTTCTACCTCCAGAAAGTCCCGGGGGCGTTCCTGACGCTCGGAATATACAACGAGGAAAAGGGGATAATCTACCCGCACCACCACCCGAGGTTCGACGTTGACGAGGACGTCCTCCATCTCGGAACGGCGATGGAAGTTGCCCTCGCCATGGAGTTCCTCAGGTGAGCTCCTTCGCGAGCATCTTAATCTTTCCCACCTTTTCAGCACCGAAGCTCTCAACGTCACCCGGCAAGAGCGTCAGAACCCGCTCAAACCCGAGAACCTTTGCCCTCCCGAGAACGGCCTTCAAGTCCTCCATCGTGCCCCAGAGTACGAGCGCAACACCCTCTCTCCCGGGAAGATTCTTCAGCACATAGTACGAGCCTCCGCTCTTCCCGGATTCGACGGTGTAGTGAATCCCGGCGATGTTGTCCTTGAATGCCGAGAAGAACATGCTGTAGGAGCTCTGAAATCTGCCAGCAACCAGTTCAAGATTTTTAACATCCTCCCAGCCGAACGTCAAAGGCTCCACGGTTCCTCTTCCCCTCACCGGAACCCACACGGTTGTCCCCCTGAAAACCTCAAGATTAAAGCCGAGCTTTCTGTAGAAGCCCTCGGCATCTTTATCCGGCTGAACCGTCAGCATTTCAACCTTCCGCTCCTCTGCAACCTCCTCAACGAACTCCATCAGAAGCCTCCCTATGCCCCTGCCCCGGTAGTCCGGGTGAACCTCGATAACGTCGATATGCCCTATCCGCCTGACCCTTCCACCAATGGGTTCCTCTGAAAAGAGAACCTCGACCTCGCCGACGATGGCACCGTCTAGCTCGGCGACGGCGACGAGCTGGCCATCGAGGAGGAGGTTGTTGAGGTGGATCGCACAGGTCTCAGCCGACATCCATGGCCCGCCCATGGTATAGCGCTCGTAAATGTCGCCTTTAAGCCTCTCACCGGCAGTGTGGAGTGCAACTATTCCCCCAACGTCGTTAAGGGTCGCCAAGCGTATCCTCATCGGCCTCACCGAGATGACCGAACTTCCTCAGCACGTGGAGGATTCCCTCCGCTCCCCCCTCGCCGTAGGTCTTTTCCGTCACGTAGTCGGCCTCCCTTTTCAGACCCTCCGGTGCCTGACCAACGGCGACGCGATAGCCAACGACACGGAAGGCATCGAGGTCGTTCTCACCGTCCCCGATGTGGGCGACCTCTCCGGGCTCTATTCCGAGCACCTCGCAGGCCTTTTCTATTCCAGTCCCCTTGTTTATCCACGGCTTTTTGACGTGTATCGCGAAGCCTGAATCAACGGCGACGAGGTTAAGTCCGAGCTCGGCTATTATGTCCCTCACTGCTTCGACGGGGATGGTCCTCAGGATCACGAGGCCGGCCTTCCGCTCCGGCATCGAAAAGCTCATGACCGCCTCGGGGTGACGCCTCTTCACCTCGCTCCAGAGGATCCACTCCTCGTCCATTTTCGTCAGGTAGATTCTCCTCCTCAGCCGTCCGTCCCTTATGGACAGCGCCCCACCGTCCTCGGCCACCACCGGCCCGCTGGTGCCTATCATTATGGCCAGGGCCTCGGTGAACGGCACGGAGTTCCCAGTGACCAGCATTACTGGAACGCCAAGACTCTCGGCCAGCCGTATGGCCCTGAGGGCTTCCTCGTGCATCCTCCTATCAGGATACGTTATTGTGCCGTCCACATCAAGTGAAATAGCTCTAATCCTCATCATGTGCCACCTCTGAGACGCAACAATATGATAGAAGGCACCCGGATAAAAAGTTTTTTTGACGTTTTGGCGGCAATTCAGTGGTCCTTCATTATCTCCCTGAGCACGCTGGTCGCGTAGACCCCTTTTGGAAGGAAGAAGCGGAAACACATGCCCGTTTCCGGGATGTAGCCGTAGGTCATGCCAATGGGACGAATCAGGAGCTCCCTCCTACCGCCAGGCTCGGCCATCGGCTTCGGGAGCTTTCTGAAGGCATCAACCGTCAGGCCTTCCTCTTCAAGAATCTCTTCCTCAAGCCCCCCCGGAATGCCTCCCGCCCTCCTCACCGCAAAGCCGAAGAGCGGGCCACTGACCGCCGCCTGGCCGTGCCGTATCTTCTCGTTTACAAAGTCAATGTTCGTCTCAGTGACGCGGTACGTTCTATCGCGGTAGGGGATGCCTTCCTTCACCTGAACGACGATGTCCCCAACGAGGGCCTCGTTGAGGGGCAGGCCCTCCTCGATGCGCCTTGAGACGTAGAGGTTGAAGAGGTAGCTCTGGTACGCGTGGATGAAGATGCGCATTATCGGGAGGGGGAGTGAGAGGAATGCCTTCCTCCAGCTCCCGGTCTCCCTATAGCGGTAGAGGAGAGTCCTCTCATAGCGCAGAAAGTTTGGAAACTCCTCCAACGCTCTCTCAACATCGCCCGTCTCCCAGAAGTGCTTCCTGGCCTCGTCGCCTTCCATCTCACCACTATGAGCGCCGAGGAAGAGCCTCGCTGCGTTCTCAAAGTCTCCCCTGAGGAGGAGCTTTCCGACCAGGTGGTTCGTAACGCGCTTCTCTCCAAAGCGCTGGTAGCCGAAGTAGTTCGGAAAGCCGCCTTTAACGCGCAACTCCCCGATTACATCCCTGCTCCGCTCGAAGGCATTTTCATCGACATCCCTCACGATTACCCTGAAGCGGTTTCCAAGGAGGTGGCCGAGTTTTATAAAGCGGCCGTAGGAAACAAAGCGAAGCTCTATGTCCCTTATCCGGAGGTTCTCAACCGTCTCCTTTGCCCCCGCAGGCACGCTTATGTACTGATACGTCACGGCGTGCCTGTCCTTCGTCCCGGCAAAGCCGATGTCCCGGTGGCTAATCCCCGCACGCTTCGCTATCTCCTTCACCGCGCTCATCGTGTCCCAGTTTCGTTTTTTGAGCAGGAAGATTGCGTGCTTCCTGCCCTCTAAAATCGAGGGCAGGGGATCCTCAATCACCACAAAATCCTCGGGATAGACCTTTATTCTCCCACCAATACCTGGCCTTTCACTCAGGTACCTGAACTGAGAAAAGAACTCACGGTAGTCCATGGCTCACACCAGCTTCAGATGGCCGGTAACTTTGTCGACGAGCTCCTCCGGGGCAGGGCCGAGCGCCAGAACCGTTACCGTTCCCGGCGGAATCTCGGTTAGGCCAGCGTCCCTGATGAGCGCCGTTGGGATGCCGAGTTTCTCCGCCTGGGCCTTCAGTTCGAAGAGCTCTCTCTCGTTTTCGGCCTTGACGACGACCTTTTTCTGCCCCTCATGGAACCATGCCCTGAACCACTCGGACTTTTCCTTCTGGGCCTTGAGGGCAGCGGTAACAGCCCCGTGTGCCACCTGGACGGCAAACTTGCCCTTGCTGAGCTTTAAATCCTTCCTGGCAACTATGACCTGCTTGTACCTGAACATCGTCCATCCCGATGGAAGTGAGAAAAGGAACTTATAAATTTAAGGAAAAGAGAGGTCAGAGTTCAACTATTTCGGTGCCCTCCTTTTCCCCTTCCTCGGTCTTCTTGGGCAGCCCTCCTGGGCGCCTGCTCTTCTTCCTCTCAAGCTTCTCCTTGAGCTTCTCAGACTCGTCCCAGTACTTGTAGGTGACACCCGCGAGCACAAAGGCCACTATAATGAATAGTATAGCGAGCGGCTTCCAGGGGTTGCCCGTCGGACTGTACACCTCGGCTATGCCCTTGAGTTCCTCCGCGAGGGGAGTGGGGTCGCTCATCTTGGCCAGGGTCTGGTTGACGTAGCCCGGAAGCTCCTCGGGAGTTGGCCAGACCTTAACCTCCTCAACGACCACCTTGGGCGGGATGCTGTTGATCGTGATGAGGTTGCCGAGTTCAAGCCTGTGCTCGTTTCCGAGCGGGTCGAGGTAGACGAGCGTCGCCCTTACATTGGTGAGGCTTTCCTTCAGCACCGTCAGGTCTACCTGAACCGTCTTGGTTTCCCCGGCCTTAATGGTTCCTATCTTGATCGAGGACTGTCCATCGAGACTGGCAGGGAGGTCGAGGAGGAGCGTGGCGTTCGTCACGAACTCATAGTCGGGGTTGCCCTCGCCGGCGGAGATGGTGAACTTGACCTTGACGGTATCGCCCACCTTTGCACCCACGTAGTCGGCCCAGGTGCCGTTGTAAGCCTGGGCGGTGACGTCTATGGCAGGTATGCTGTAAACCTTGATGCCGCTGAGAATCGGGGAGTATATGGTCCTCTTCTTTCCGGTCTCAAGGCTCTTGTCGTCGTAGAAGGTAACGATGGCCTTTCCAATCTCGAACTCACCAACCTTTGTGGGCTTGAGAACGTAGATGAGCGCCGGCATGCTGGTGAAAGCAGGGAACGTCTTGAGGGTCCAGGTCTTGGTCATGCTCACGAGCTCAAAGTCGTTGGGTATCGGCGCGGCAACGCTCACGTCGTAGGCGTCTCCCCTTCCAAGGTTCTGGACGTTTATCGTGACAACGAGGTTGTCATTGAGGAGTATCGCCTTCGGAACAGCGTCGATTTTAGCAATAACGTTGGCCTGCCTCAGTATAGGAGTCACCTGTGCACCGGCCGGACCGTAAACCCTGATGACGGCTCTCTTGTAGTCTGGCTCGACGTTCTGGACTGAGAGCTTGAGGGGTGCGTTGGGAACGTTCTTCGGCTCGTCCCCCACCTCGAGGAGCATCGTGCCGAGGCTGCTGCTACCCCTGAGAACCTCGACCTTAACGACGTCGGGAATCGTGGAGACGAGCTTGATGTAGTAGGTGGTGTTGTCAACAGTTAAAGGAAGCTTCTCGTTAACGTAGAGTAGGTCGTTGTAGAGGAGAACGGTCTCAACCTGCTCGGGCGGGTTAACCTCGCCGCCCTTCTTGACGATCTGGAAGTTCGTGGACGCGATTTTTGGGACGTAGACGTTTATCGTCGCCCCGTTGTTAACGGTGTTCGTGACTTCTATGGAGAGGTAGTTGGAGTAGGAGTGGGTATCGTCGAGCTTGTACCTCACGCTTCCTGCCGAGCCCTTGTCTATGGTCAGCGTGTACACGTCTCCGTAGGGCATGGTGACCTTAAAGGATGCAGTGTCACCGGAAACCGCGGTCAGCTTTATTTTAATCTGGGGAAAGCCCTCGGGAAGGGTTATCTCATCCCCCACGACCAAGTTCTTATCCGAAAGAACCTTCTGGAGAGGGGACTGAAGCTCCAGCAGTATGGACTTGGTATCGTACCTAATCCACACCAAGCTCACGTTGAGGTAAACGTTCGCGCTCGACGGGTAGAGGAGGTACCCGTCCTGACTGACGACGTACCTTAGAGGCCCCTGAGGACCGTCGACCTGGAGATAGATCTTGCTCCAGTTGGGGTTAACGTCGACAAACTGAACCTCAAAGGGCCCCAGAACTGCCTTATCGCCAAGACCAAGGGAAACACCTGATATACTGGCGGATTCTGGCACGCCTGCGGATTTTACTAGGTGCACCATGGGTGTCAGGGAGAAAATCATCAGGCCCAGCAGGATTAAAGCGGCTACCTTTTTCATATCTCCAGCCTCCAAAGAGTAGTTAACTAATCACCAAAAGGAAAAGGTGATATAAAGATGTTACGGTGTTAATCTTCTCCTGTCCCTTGGGAACAGGATGACTTCCCTTATGTTGTTGAGGTCGAGCATCTGTTTTATCAGCCTCTCCGCACCGAGACCGAAACCGCCGTGCGGGGGCATTCCGTAACGGAAGGCCTTGAGGTAGAATTCGAAGCTGGCTGGGTTGAGCCCCTTCTCCCTGATCTGCTCGATGAGGACGTCAACCCTGTGCTCCCTCTGGCCGCCCGAGGTTATCTCTATTCCCCTGTACTCAAGGTCGAAGGAGCGGCTGATCTCGGGCCTGTTCTCATATTTCATTATATAGAACGGCTTTGCGTCGCTGGGGTACTGGTAGATGAAGTATAGGGGCGCGTTTTCGTTTTCGAGCATGTACTTTCCGAGGAGCTTCTCCCCCTCTGTGTCTATGTCCTCGCCCCAGGGGATTTCCTTTCCGAGGTCGGCGAGTATCTCAAGGGCCCTATCGTAGGTGACGCGCGGGAAGGGCAGCTTCGGTTCCTCAAGTTCGAATCCAAGGACTTCAAGCTCCCTCCCGTTGTGCTCGCGGACGTATTCGATGGCGTGGGCAACGAGCCTCTCAAGGAGGCTCATGACCTCCTCCTCGTTTTCTATGAACGCCATCTCGGCGTCGATGCTCCAGGCCTCGTTGAGGTGCCTGGTGGTGTTGTGCTCCTCTGCGCGGAAGATGGGGGCTATCTCGTAGACCCTGTCGAGGCCGGTGGCCATCATTATCTGCTTGTAGAGCTGCGGGCTCTGGGCAAGGAAGGCGTCCTTCTCGAAGTACTTCATCGGGAAGAGCTCGGTTCCGCCCTCGGTGGCGGTGGCGATTATCTTCGGGGTGTGAACCTCAACGAAGCCTTCACCGTGGAAGAAATCCCTGACTGCCTTGAAGACGCTGGAACGTATCTTGAAAATCGCCATTACCTCGGGCCTTCTGACGTCCATGAAGCGGTTGTCGAGCCTCGTGTCGAGCTCTGCCTTCACCTTTCCAGTCGGGTCGAGCGGGAGCGGGCTCTCCGCCCTGCTGAGCACTTCAAGCCTCTCCGGAAGGATTTCGAAGCCCAGCTTCGCCTTCGGGGTAAAGTTCACCACGCCCTCAACGGCTATAACGTCCTCGGCGTTCAGCTTGGGTATGAGCTTGAACAGCTCCGGGTCGACCTTCTTCTTGGGGGCGGTGACTTGGACTATGCCGTCCCTGTCCCTTATCCAGAGGAACTTTATTCCACCGAGATCCTTGATTTCCCAGACCCATCCGGCAACCTTAACCTTCTGACCGTTCAGCTCTTCAGTAATCTGGCTTGAATAGTGCGTCCGGTACATCCCCAAAACCTCCATAAGGAAAAAGAGATCAGATGAAGTTTATCTTAACATCCTCCCCTGCTATCTGGGAAAGTATGCTCTCAAGCACGTCACCCTTTTCGGGGAGCTTCCTTCTGTCCCTGTTGAGCACGAGAACCTTGTAGTAGGTTCCACCGCCGGGCTTGTAGACGATGTTAACGCCAAAGACCCCGGCAGGGTAGAGAAGGTCGGTGGCGAGCTTCTTAACGTCCTCGGTTCCCTTGACGTCAACGGCCTCAATAACGCGTATCCTCTTTCCAAGCTCCCTCATGAGGGCCTTTATGTTCTTACCGCCCTTCCCGATGGTTATCGGAACGTCGCCTTCCCCGACCATTATGACTATCAGGTCACCTGCCTCGACGGCCCTCTTAAACTCAACATCAGCGTCACCGATGAGCTGGTACAGGAGTCTCGCGACCTTAACATCCAGTTCGGATATAACCCCTTCCTGAAGTTTTTTCTCGTCGGCCGGGCACAGAATGTCGTCGGTCTTCAAACACACCTCACAGATTGGCGCCTTCATCTCCTCACCTCCCTTGCCTGAAGAATGAACTTAAAGGGCTAACCCTTAATTCTGAAAGTCATTTAAAAACCTTATTATGGGGGAAAGAACGGGAGGAAGTTCAGATTTCGCCCTCTATTTCACTCCTTATACGCTCGATGAATTCCTCGGTGAAGCGGTGCCTCTCCCCGGCCATCTTCTTCGCTGTTTCGGTGTACATCAGGTCTTTGAGCTTCAGTATCTTCTCCTCGAAGTGCCTCAGAGAGGCCTCAATGTCCCTGCCGTGCTCGCCCGAGTACATGAAGACTCTCGCAACACCTATCGCGCCGATAGCGTCAAGCTTGTCGGCGTCGCTGAGAATCTTGGCCTCCAAAGTTTTCGGCTCGGGGCCACGGGAAAAGCGATGGGCCTCTATTGCGTGGGCAACTGCCTCGATTTTATCCTCCGCGTAGCCAAGGCTCCGGAGGTACTGCCTCGCTATCCTAGCTCCCTCAAGGGCGTGATCCTTGACTTTTCCGGCGCTCTCCAGCGGCCTGGCAACGTCGTGGAGGAGCGCGGCAAGTGCCAGAACTTCCAGGTCGGCCCCTTCCTCCCGCCCGATGTGCATACAGAGGTTGAAAACCCTCTCGACGTGACTGAAGCCGTGGGTTCCCTCCCGCTCAAAGAAGTGCCTGGCGTATTCTCGGGTTCTCTCTATTATACGGAGACTTTCCTCGTTGGTTATGAATTCACCGAGCCTCATTCCATCACCTTAGCGCCTCATTCACCAAGGCGTTTAAAAGTTCAACGATTCCCTCGTGGACGTCGAGGCCTATTCCATCGACCGTTGGGGTTGGAGCTTTGGAGACCCCATCTATGAGCCCGAGCTTTGACGTTATCCTGACTATCGTCCTCTCGTCCCAGTCCGGGAGTAGTTTCCGGCCGAATTCCACCGAGGCCTGAGCGACAAGTCCATAGGCCCCCCAGTTGGAAACTGCCGAAAGGATGAGCTCGTCTGTCTCGACGACGCTCGCTATCTTTTTTCCCAGGGGCACGTATTTTTCCACGAGTTCTCTGATTTTCCCCATGCCTGCCTCGTTACCGCCGTCCCCTATCCCTATCGTGGGCACTCCGAGCTCCCTTGCCTTCAAAACCGCCCAGTCAAAGGTCTCCCGGGTTATCTCAAGGCCGCTCATGGAGTAGTACTTCCCGTCCCTTGCCCTCCCGGGGGTCTCCACCGCTATAACAAGGGAATAGTTGTCTATCTCCGGTTCGTCCGTGAAGCTGAGGCGGAACGGCTCCAGGGCTTCCTTTACCTCAGGGTACGTTAGTATCTCCGCCCGCCCCCCCAGGGTCTCCACTGCCTTTGCTATGGCGAGCGTCCCCGGCGGGCCATCGGTTTCCGCCCGCATCATGGGGGGTATGGGGAAGCCGGTTATCAGAAGGACGCGCTCATAATTGTCCAGAAACATTCTTGCAGAATTATGTAAAAAATTGGGGTTTTCCCTGCGGTAGCCGAGGTACATCCAGAGAACCCCCCGGTTCCCAACGTCGGTGTTGATCACATGTGCTATCATGCTCATTCAACCTCATAGACAACTATTCTAACCCGTTTGCCCTTTATTGCCTCCTTGAGCTTCCACCACAGTTCTGTTGGTTCTTCGCTCCTGTGAGTCAGCTCATGGCCGTTTTCAAGCTCAACCTTTTCCTCCCTATACCTGACAAACACGCCCTCTATGTCAAATATTTCCTTCATTCCCATCCCCCCAGTATCTTTCTCAGTTCATGAAGGGTTCTAATCTCGTAATCGGCCATGTTATAACCCTTTTCGCCCTCCCGGTTTATCCACACGGCGGTCATCCCCACGTTTTTGGCACCGTAGACATCCTGGCCGAGGGAATCACCCACCATAATTGCCTCTGAAGGCTCAACGCCGAGGCTCTCAACGGCGTAGAGGAATATCCTGGGTTCGGGCTTTATGGCGTTGACGTCGTCCCGGGTAACGACGACATCAAAGTAGTCCAGCAGTCCAGCGAGCCTGAGCTTCAGCCGCTGGTATTCCGGGCCGCTCGTTACAACACCGAGCTTGTACCCGGCCTCCTTGAGCCATTTCAGGGTCGGCAGAGTATCGGGGTAAACATGAACCTTGTGGGGATATGCCCTCAGCAGTTCCTCATACTTCAGATCCAGGTCGAAGAGCTTGAAGAAGAAGTTCCAGTCGTGCCAGTCGTAAGTGTCCCGCCTTCCAAAGATCTCGTTCAGGAACTGTGCCCTGGCCTCGTCCCTGCTGATTCCAAACTTCCTGGAGAGCTTGTCATAAACCTGGGGAAGGAAGAGCTGAATGAGCGGCATTTCCGTTAGTATCGTCCCGTCTATATCGAAGAGAACCGCCTTCATTTTACCACCTCTTGACCAGGAGTGCCAGTATCTCGACCTCTCTGGTGAGGCTATCGTCCATCACGACGCCCCAGATAATGTCCTTCTCTGCCAGTATCTCCTGGAAGTTCCCGAGTATTCCATGGGCGTCTTTCAAGGGGAACTCCCTACCGACGAGGATTCCCACAAGCCCCCTGTCCCAGATGCCCCAGTGCCATCCGAAGTCAACCTCCCTGAGGAGGCGGAGGATTCCGACGTTGCCACCGCGGATCATGTTGAACAGGTCGGCGTAGTCTATGTTGACGAGCATCTGAGTCTCAAGGTAGTAGTATAGCCTGGAGAACATGGCGGCGATGTTTTTCGATGCCTCCTCAAACGCCGTTGACAGGGAGGCGTTCTCGTCCTCGAAGAAGTCCCAGAGGGAATCATAGAACACCGTCTCAAAGTCCGAGGCCCACTGGGGCTTCTCCTCAACGACGAGTTCCTTCCTGGGCGTCAAAACGTATGCGAGTTTTATCGTGTCATTGGGGACGCTGTCGATTATTATTTCTCTGAGCTCGTGGTTTATGTCCTTGTCATCGAAGACCAGCCAGAGGAAAGTGTTTTCGGGGAGGCTGGAAAAGAAGTTCCTGAGCCGCTCCTCGTATCTGCCGGAGTGGGGGAGAAGGTAGTACGCGGGATTCACGGTTACCTTGACCACACCGTCGGCCGTTATGCTGTTGACTATCCGCGCTCCCGTGTTCCCTATTCCAACAAAAAGATGGGTAAAAGACTGCATGGCGACCCCTTACTCAAGGGTCGCATGCTTCTTCTTCATATCCTTTTCGGTCTTCTGGAAGGTGGCCATGAGGAGGGCTATGATGCCGTCAAGGAATATCATAGTGGAGTCCTCAAATAGAGTGCCCATCGGTGCTATCCACTTGTACTTGGTGAGCATTTGGCGTGCTATGTAATCCGTCGGGATGTCGGTCTTGGCCCTTCCGGGTATCTCAACGACCACGTCGGCGAGCTTTCCTAGGGTCGAGTTGGCATAGGAGGTTATCGCGACCACTTTACCCCCCTGTTTGCGGGCTATCTCAGCGGCATCGACGATGCTGTTGGTCTCACCGGAACCGCTGATGGCTATGAGGAGGTCACCTGGCTCGAAGGCTGGCGTTATGGTCTCACCGACGACGTAAACGTTGAAGTCAAGGTGCATGAGTCTCATCGCGAAGGCCTTGCCCACGAGGCCGCTCCTTCCAGCGCCGTAGATGAATATCTTGTTCGCCCCAATCATGGCATCGACGAAGCCGCGAACCTGCTCTATCTTGAGCTTCTCCGCGACGTTGCCTATGTGGTCGACTATGTCGGTCATGGCCTTCCTTATCGTCATCATGTACTCTCCCCAGAAGAGGTCGATTATCTTCCTGGTGACTTCCTCGGGGTTCTCTGCCTTGGTTATGGCACCGCCGACTATGATGATGGTGGCGCCCAGCTCGATGACCTTCGGGATCGTCTCAAGGTTCAGTCCGCCAGCGACCGCAACCGGAACGCTGACGGCTTTGACGACCTTTTCGAGGTCTTCCAGCGGGCTTTTGCCCTGAACCTGTTCGTCTATGCCCGTATGGACGAGGATGTAGTGAACGCCCATCTTTTCAAGTTCCTTGGCCCTTTTGACCTTGTCCTTAACGCCTATTAGATCAACCATGACCCTGATTCCATAGCGCCTTGCAACCTCGACGGCATCCTTTATCGTCTTGTCATCGGCGACACCGAGAATAGAAACGACATCGGCACCGTGTCTTGCTGCCATTTCGACCTCCAGAGCCCCCGTGTCCATGGTCTTAAGGTCGGCGACGATCTTTCTGTCCGGGAAGCGTCTCTTGAGAAGCTCAACCGCGCGCATGCCCTCCTTCTTGATGAGCGGCGTTCCGACCTCCAGCCAGTGGGCACCGCCACGGGCGGCCTTCTCCGCGATAGAAATGGCCTGTTCAATGTCAGTCAAGTCAAGAGCGACCTGAAGTATCATCCCCTCGCCTCCAAGGAGTTTTCGTTTTAATCTTATGGGGCTACTTTTTAAACTTTGGCGTCAAAATTTAACAAAATTATGTCAATCATTTCCACCAAGGTTTAAAAAGTGAAGCGGCAACTCCCGATGGGTGGAATCAATGGTAACCTTCATCCCCTTCGGCGAGAAACCCAACAGGGACGGTGTTCTCTACGTTCTGCAGCTTCTCAGGAGGAACAAGCTTCTTGAAGACTACATGATAGTCGAGTCCAGCAGGGTTGAGCTCCTCTCCGAGCGCATACCCCTGGACAACGCCTACATAGTTGGGGAGCACCTCGCAACGTACGGGATAATCGAAAAACTCCAACCGGCCTCCCTGCTGAGCGTCGATGCACACACAGATTTGATGCACGACTACCTCGACCACGGTTCGTGGCTGGCTTACGCCCTGGAGGAGCGCAAGATAAACCGGGCCGCAGTTCTCGCACCTGTTCTCATGATACCGACCACCGAAAGAACCCAGCTCTGGACCAGAAGGGTCAAGATATTCCCGGCCCTGCTTAGGAGCAGGAAAGTCCGCGGGAAGTGGAGGGCCTACCCCAACCTCCAGACCAACTCCCTCGATGATGTGATTGCAGAGACGAAGAAGTATCTGGGGGAAGAGATATACCTGACCGTTGACCTCGACGTTCTCCGCCCGGAGTACCGGATAGCCCGCTTCCAGCACGGCGAGCTTACACTCGATGAGCTCCTTGAGGTTCTGGAGGGTATAAAAAAGAACTTCAAGATAATAGCCTTCGACATAGCCGAGGTTTCGGATAAAATCCGCCGCTCGCGGCTGGGCAAAAAGGCCTTCGTTGAGGTGTTCCAGCTCCTGACGGGGTGATTCGATGGCGCTCAAGGGCCCAACCGAGGAGGAGATGAGAACCGTCCTCATGCCACTTATGCTGTCGGGGGCGAAGATGCTCGACAAGCACTGCCCCAAGTGCGGCTCACCGCTCTTCGAGAAGGACGGCAGGGTTTTCTGTCCGATATGCGAGCACAGGAAGAGACAGAGAATGGCCGAAAGGAAAGGTGTTGAGGAGCGTCTCCTGGAGAAGCTGAACGAGCTGGCAAACTCCCTCCCCGATGAGATAGACGAGCTTGAGAAACACTTAAGGGCAATGGAGAAGATAATAGAACTGTTGGAAAGATACCGGAAACTGGAGGGAGGAGAATGAAGAACGTCAGGGTTTTTAAGGCTCTGGAGGATGGTCCCAAGACCATCGAGGAGATAGTTGAAATCACTAAGCTTCCCGCGATGGAGGTGCGGCGCTACCTTCTCCGTTTCGTCGAGCAGGGCAAGGTAGAGAGCTATCAGAAGGAAGGGAAGCTTTTCTGGAAGATTAAAGAGACCAGCGAGGCCGAGGAAGAGTTCAAGTACGTCTGAACCCTTTTCTTTTCTCCACGTGTCAAAGAAACGCGGACGATCAACAAACGAAAGGAAAGAAAGGGGCATCAGGCCTTCTTGGCCTTCTCCCAGTACTCGTTGAACTTGCCCTCAAAGAGCGCCTTAACGCGGAAGTCCTTGATCCATATCTGGGTCTCGTAGTTGAAGTACCTTGCCGCCATGTCCTCAAGGGCGAAGAAGACCTCGTCGTCGCAGATGAGCATCGGAAGCTCAAGCTTGTCGATGACCTTGAGCTCAAGCTTGCCGGCCTTGTAGTAGTCGAGTATCTTGGAAGCGCTGAGCCTGTGGTAGACGTTCTCGGTGACGATTATCCTGGCCTTGGCGCCGTTGTCGATGGCCTTTATGATGTCGCTCTCAAGGTTGATGGCGATGTAGCCGTCGTCGGCGAGGAGTATCTGCTCCTTGACCTCCTCGAACATCTCCTTGGTCTTGAGGGTGGCGTTCCTTATTCCGCGGACGACCCAGACCTTCTCAACGCCATACTTCGGAATCTCGGTCTCGATGAGCGGGCTCATAAGCTCAAGGAGTTCCTCCTTCGCCTTCTTCTTGGCCTCAAGCTCCTCGGCAACGCGCTCCTGCCACTCCTCAATGAACTTCTCAAGGATGTTCTGCGGGTGAACCGGCCTGTACTTGTTGACCTTGCCCGGCTGGCTAATGGCAAAGCCCTTCTTCTCAAGGCTCCTGAGGACGTCGTAGGTTCTTGGAGCCGGAACTTCGGAAACACTGGCCAGCTCCGCCGGAGTGAGGACGCCAAAGCCGACCAGTGCCACGTACGCCCTTGCCTCGTAGAGGTTCAACTCAAAGTGCTCCTGAAGGAGCTCTACCATCCTGTCCTTAACCATTCTTACCACCACCCAATTTTCTATTTTTTGTTTGGATTTCATCCCATATAAATTTTTTCCATAGGTCGTTAGTGTCCCTGGTTATGCTCCGAAGATTATTCAAAGATGACTTCGCTGGATATTATTGCCGTTGCATGGATATACAAAGGCATTACTACTAGATAAATTTTAAAATTTTTGGTTTTACTGGGAAGCAAAATTTATAGCGGCCACTAGGGCACTAAACGAACGGCAAATAATAAACAAACAGAACCCATCGTGATGCCATTGCTGAATTTTTAATAAATTAAGTATCCTTCAATCCATCAAATCGACATAATTTAAAGTTAGCACCAAAAGATTGGAAACAGTGTGAAAAGTGAACCTCATGCCAGGTACTCCCTTATCTCCTCGTGGAGTCTCCTGAGAACCTCCTGATAGTCAATCTTATTCTCCTCGATCCTGTCCATTAGCTCCTCAAGCTCCCGGGTCTTCTCCTCACTAACCAGTTCTTTATATTTACTTATGAGATAGTGGTAGACCTTGATGCCCTGCTCGGTGGGCACCAGCTTCTTCCTTCCACGGGTCTCGATGACGTAGTAGCGCTGGAGCAGTGTCTGGACGATCTTGGCATAGGTTGAGGGCCTTCCTATCTTGCGTTCCTTCATCAGGGCGATTATGTCTCCCTGGGTGTAGAGGGAAACCTTCGGCGCCTTCCACTTCTTGGACTCCACGACCCTCAGCTTCGCCCCCTTCTCAAGCCGCGGGAGCCGTCTGAAGGGCGGGCTCCTCAGTTTGGTCCACCCGTCCTCAATTACCTCAACGTAGCCCTCTATCTCGGTTTTTCCAACGCCCGCGTTAATAACGGCTTTTTCGTGGAGTATCTTCGCCGCCTTCATCTGGCTCGTCATGAAGCGCCTGAATATCATGTCGTAGAGCCGGTAGTGGTTCCGGGTGAGGTTCTTGGGGAGCTGGATAATACCATCGCGGATGAGCTGCATGAGCCTGCCCGTATCTATCGGCCGGGTTGGTCTTATGGCCTCGTGGGTTCCCTCCTCGCCCCAGGGCCTCGGCTTGAAGTACTCCTCACCAACCTCCTGGGTGATGTACTCCTTCGCTATCTCTATTCCCGTGTTGCTGACGTGGGTGCTGTCGGAACGGTGGTAGGTGATCAGTCCGAGCTCGAAAAGATCCTGCGCCAGCCTCATGGTCTCGGGCGCCGAGAGCTTGAGGAAGGTCGAAGCGTCCTTCAGCATGGCGTCGGTCGTGTAGGGCGGCATCGGGTTGAGCTCGCGCTCTTCAAGATGAACGTCCTCGACAGTAACATATTCGGGCGGTTCAACGTTTTTACCGTCCTTTCCCAGTTCCACGGTTATCTGGAGGTCGTTCTCCAGCTTCAGGCCCATGAAGTAGGTCTCGCTCTCGGTGAACTCCTTGTACCTCTCAATCACCCATCCCAGAACCGGCGTCTGAACTCTCCCGGCGGATAGGTTGCGGTTCTCAAAGACGCGCTGAAGCTCCTGACTCAGCTCGAAGCCTATCCATCTGTCCTCTATGCGCCTGACGAGCTGGGCGTTAACGCGGCCCTCGCTGACGTCCCTCGCCTCCTGGATGGCGCGCATTATTGCCGGCCTCGTGACCTCGTGGAATTCTATGCGTTTGATGTTCGGCGTGTACGGGCTGAGCACGTTTCTTATGTCCCAGGCTATCTTTTCACCCTCCGTATCCGGGTCCGTCGCTATGAGTATCTCGTCGACCTCCTGGGCTATCTCGCGCATCGCCTTAACGTTCTGAAGGGCGTCGCGGACGTTGGTAGAGCCACAGCGAGGGCATACGCCCCTCTCCTCCCAGTCAACGAACTGATGGCCGCAGTCGCGGCAGCGCTTTATGGTGTCGTAGATGGGAATGAACCTCAGCATGCCGTCTTTCTCGTCAACCAGAACACCATGATAGCCCTCGTTCGTCACGAGGTCGAACATGTGCCCGCCGCTCGCAAGGATGGTCAGCATCATATTTCCTATGCTGACCTCGTAGGCAACTAAATCCCCTATCCTCGTCTTGCTGGGCTGGCCGAAGAAGTTGGCTATCGTCCTGGCCTTGTTCGGGCTCTCCACTATCATGAGGGCAGATTTGACCAGGTCTTTGACCTTGGCGCTTATCTTGCCCTCCATAACGAGGCGAACCTTTTCCCTGTCCTCATCTATCTGCCTCAGAACCTCGTCGATGTCCAGCTCCTCGAAGGGCACCATCTTGAACTCGGTGAAGCGCCAGCGCATCTGCCTGAGGAGACCGTTGAAGACCTTCTCGTTGTCAACTATTAGCACGCTCAGTCCCTTGGTGATTCCGCCGGCGAACAGCCTGCTCGTCCTTCCCGTTGCCTGGATGTACGTCCTGACGTCGGGAATCTCAATGTACCACTTGCCCCCCTCTTCCTTCAGGCTGATGAATGGGTCCTCCGCGAGTCTCCTGAGAACTTCTTCGTCCCTGAGAACCCGCCTCAGGAACTCTACCAACTCACGGAAAACGCCGAGGACGTGGTTGTGGAAGCCGTTCTCTATTGGAAGCCCCTCAGCCAGAGCCTCCTCTATCTTGAGGAGCTCGAACTGTGGAATGTTCCTTATAAGCCGCCTCAGCCTTGCGTGCATCTTTTCGGCCTGCTTCCTGTCCTCGTCGCTCAGGAACTCCATTATCTCGCTGAGGAGGCCGAGGGCGCGGTAGATGGTCGGCCTTTCAAGGTCTATCGAAAAGCGGAACTTGGGAACGCCGGTAAAGACCGCGTAGCGGATTAGGTGAGGCATGTCAAGGCCCCTGACCAGGGAGCCGTAGTAGGTGGCCGAGCCTATGAGGTAATCGGCCTCGCCGTTTTCGAACTTCTCGATGGACTTCCTGTTTCTTGAGCTCACCAGCTCCACGGCAAAGCCCCTCTCGCGAAGATAGCTGGCCAGCTCCTCGGCGTAGGTCAGGCCCTGATCAATCGGCGTGAATATTATGCCTCCCTTCCCGAGCCTCTTAAGGAGTTCCTCGACGTGCTCCTTGATGTCCCTGCTCGGTTTCAGGTAGCTGTCAACGACGTTCCTGAGGGCACTTCTTCCGCTTCCAACCTCGAAGCCGAGCAGCTCACGGTAGAGCTTTATCCTGTCGCCCCTCGCCGAGCCGGTGGCGGAAGCGATTATCATTATCCCGACGCTGTTTTTGGCCTTGAATTCCTCGATTTCGCGCTGGATTTTTCCTATGCTCCCGTTCAGTTCCTTGAGCCTTTCCTCCCTGTCCTGAGCGCGGCCGTTCAGGTACTTTGACATCTGCTTTTTCAGACGGATTATCTCCCACGCCTTCTCTATTATCTCCTCATTGAAGCCGAGGAGGAGAAGGGAGCGGTCTATGTTCTTGCTGGCCTTGAGAAACGCATCGACATCGTCAACGAAGATAAAGTCAAAGCGCCTGCCCTTCAGTACTTCATCAAACTTCCTGGCGAGCCACTGGGCGCTGGTGACGAGAATGTCGTAGTCCCCGCTTTGGATTTTGGCCAGCATCTCCTCTCTTTCCTTCTTCCGGAGGTTGCCGTGGTAGTAGGCAAGGTTTATCTCCACACCCGCCCTCTCGGCTATCGCCTGGAGCTTTTTGACGGTCTGAATCACCAGCGGGGTGGTGGGCACAACTATGTAGCTCTTCTTTCCCCTTGTGGCATGCCATACGGCCATGAACGCCCCGAAGGTGCTCTTGCCCATTCCGGTGGGGGCTATGATCGAGAAGCTCCTGCCCTTTAGAAGTCTCTTAACCCAGGTTCTCTGCGCGCTCCAGAAGGTGAAGCCGGTGGCTTTCTCAAAGAAGGCCTCGATTTCTCTAAGGCCCCTCTCAAGGCCATATATCCTCTCCCACTCCTTGAGGGTACCCCTGAGCTGGAGAGCGTTTCTAACCGCCGTGACGAGGTCAAAATAAGAGTCAGCGTGGACGGTTTCGTCAAGGCACTCATTGCATGGATTTTTGATGTACAGCCTTTCATCGGAGATTTTACCGAGGCAGTTCGGGCACATCTCGCGATAAATCGCCTTCATTTTCTCACCCTCTAAGTTCCTATTTGGTGTTAGGGGGATTTATAAGGGTTTTTAGATGGTCGCCTCAAGCTCCCTGAGCTCATCCTCAAGCTTTGCCGAAAGCTCGTAGTCGCTGAAGACGTGCCTGTATTCCGCAAGCGTTTCCTCAAGGACATGGAGTGCCTCCGTTTTGCCCGTCATCCTGACGAGCTTCAGAGCCCTCCTGAAGAGTCTGGCGACCTCACTACCGCTTTCATCCGTGCTGAGGGAGAACCTCAGCTCCTTGAGGGTGACGTCGAGAGCCAGCTCCGGAACCTCTGCCATGAACTCCATGGCGACCGCCTCAGGAAAGAGCCCTGCATGTTTATCGAAGCTCTCGAAGTAGAAGCCGCCCTCATGGGCTTTCATGACCGCAGCAACGTGCTTGCAGTCGCCACCGAGGGGGCATGTACAGCGGTTCTCGCCCGTTGAGAGGTCAAGCTCGACGTAGTAGGGGTACGTACCAAGAACCTTGGAGAAGAGCTTGTCTCCATGTTTGACTACCCAGAGCACCTTTCCGGCCCTGTAATAGCGCTCCCCCTTCTTGAGGGTTTTTTCGTCCATGGCACTCACTTTAGGGGCTTTGGTCAGCCCCGCTTTAAGCCTTTCGACCGCAACCGTTTTATTCCCCGGTGAGTACTATATCCGGTGGTGACCATGGATGTTTTTGAGCTCGCGAGGCGCTATCACGATGAGCTCGGCATAAAGGAGCCGAGCATGGCCACTATGGCGGCGGAGTTCTTCGACGACCTCGGCCTCAAAATGGCGGAGTTCCTCCAGGGTGAGGGCTACGCGATACTGAACACAAAGTTCATAGACTACGACAAAAGCCTCGTTCTCGACGTGTCAAAAGGAGAAAAGAGGTTTGAGATAACGCTCCGGAAGAGCTAATAGCGGTTCTCGTAGTCAAAGACTATCTCCTTCTTTTCCCCGGGGTTAACCGTGACCTTGAACTCGACGTAGTTCTGGGTCTCGTCAATGGGCTCGATGCTCGAGCCGAGAATCCTGCCCCACTTGTAGTGCCTGACTATGACGGTCTTGGCGTCCTTTCCAAAGTTCTCAAGGGTGATCCTTACCTTGTAGTATGCATAGCGGTCGTCGTGCCTCTCCTCAAGAACTACCGTGCTACCCTTGAGGTCGTAGTCCCTGCCGATGCCTATTCTGAGAGTATCCCCTTCGGGAGTGTGCTCTATGGCCCTCTCGCCGATGAGGAGCGATCCGTCATCGGACTCCTTGTATATCTCGACTATCCCCGCCGGAAGAACCTTCTCGGTCTTGAAGGATATCGACTCGTATACAGCCCCCTCGCCGGAGTACGGCCAGCTCTCGTAGAGGTACTCCCGCTCGAAGGGAACCTCGAAGCTTATGTAGGGGTACATCATCGTGCTGGCAGGGTTGATGTCGGCCACACCGAGCCTGTAGAGATAGAACGCCTCGATCTTCTCCGGCTGGCCGACGCTGACCTGGTCTGCCCCCTTCTCGGCCATCGCATAGAGAACCCTTGGCTGGGGGACGTTCTGATACAGCTGGACATCGCCGGCAACCAGGAGAACCTTCGCGTCCTTGAATCCCTGCGCGGTCGGGTTGTTGAGGATGATATATCCGTAAAGCTTCGCGTTATCGCCAATGTAGAGCTTGTACCGGCTTTCCCAGCTCATGTTGGAGACGCGGTAGATAATGCTCACGTTGTACTTCCCAGCCTTGTCGGCCTGAAGAACCGCGTAGGCACTCGCCTTCCCCTCAAGGTTCTTGGCCTTGAAGTATGCCACCTCGCTCGGGTTTACGAGGTAGTAGCCGTCACCCTCGATGGTTATCTTCCCGTTCTTGAAGCCGAGGAACTTTCCGGCTATGGTCTCTCCGCTCCTCAGCCTGACCTCGACATCGCTTCCAACGTTGGCACTGTATACGTCGCCCTTCGACCCTCTGCTGAAGACCCCAAGAACCTGAACGCCCTCGTCGAGCGGCCTTATCGTCACCTCGGCTATATTAAGGCCGGCCAGCTCCTCAAGGGGAACCTCGTTCATGCCCTCCTTGAGCTCCAGCTCCAGCGTTTTCTCAACGATACCTATCTTGGCGGAGTTATACAGCACAACGGTCGTTTCTGCCTGAGATGCCTTGCCGCCCTGAAAAGAAAAGACCGCCAGAACTATAACCAAAATCCCCCCAATGCCTGCGATAATTTTCCTCTTCATCCCTATCACCACTGATACATTGGGCCCCGGAGTATTTATACCCCGGACATCGCTTCAAAGCTGTTAGAAACGAAAGAAACGATAGGTTGACGAATGGAAACCCTTTTAACTGCCCGGTCGGATTGGGAAATGTCAAGCTGATGAGGTGATTGGCATGGACAGGATTGAAAAGGCTAGGGCAATCATCGAGAAGGCCAAGGCCGAAAACAGGCCGCTCGTCGAGCCTGAGGCTAAGGAGATACTCAAGCTCTACGGCGTTCCGGTTCCGGACTTCAAGGTCGCCACCAACGAGGAGGAGGCCGTTCAGTTCGCTAAGGAGATCGGCTACCCGGTCGTTATGAAGATAGTTTCTCCGCAGATCATCCACAAGAGCGATGCCGGCGGTGTCAAGGTCAACATCAAGAACGATGAGGAGGCCAGGCAGGCCTTCAGGACCATCATGGAGAACGCGAAGAACTACAAGCCGGATGCTGACCTCTGGGGCGTCATCGTCTACAAGATGCTCCCGCTCGGCAAGGAGGTCATCGTCGGTATGATCCGCGACCCGCAGTTCGGTCCCGCCATCATGTTCGGTCTCGGTGGAATCTTCGTCGAGATACTCAAGGACGTTTCCTTCCGCGTCGCCCCGATAACCAAGGACGAGGCCCTCGACATGATAAAGGAGATCAAGGCCTACCCGATTTTGGCTGGAGCCCGTGGCGAGAAGCCCGTCAACATCGAGGCCCTCGCCGAGATAATCACCAAGGTCGGCGAGCTCGCCCTTGAGCTTCCGGAGATTAAGGAGCTCGACATCAACCCCATCTTCGCCTACGAGGACAGCGCCGTTGCCGTCGACGCGAGGATGCTCCTCTGAGCTTTTGGCTCCCTTTTCTTCCATTCTGCAATTCCTGCTGGCATTTAGACGTTGAGTGCTCTCCACCCCACCGACAGGTTTTTAATTATAACGGCAGTTATTATAATGGTGGTTATACTAATGGCCATTATACAAAGGCGGGAGCTGGATCCAGTCCTTGGAATGAGATGGCTCCTGGTTTATGGCAGGAGAAAAACTGGAAAAACATTTTATATCAGGGAGATGGGGCACTACTCCAAGTACTTCGTTGTAACCAGAGGAAGGAGCCTCGTCGATATAGAGAGCGGTGAAGAGCTGACGATAAGCGAATTTACACGTCTCCTGCCGTATATGATACAAAGTGGCCGCGTTGTCGTTGATGAATTCCATCGGCTGGACGAGCCTTTCTTTTCCCTGCTCCAGGGACTCTCAGGTAGGGGAGAGCTCACACTCATAACCTCAACAAGACACTACTTCAGGCGCTTCATCGGCGAGAACAGCCCGCTCCTCGGCTTGTTCCATCTTCAGGAGGTGGAACTCGTTGACCCGAGGGACGCCGTGACATACGTTGCCGGCCTTGGAATAAAAGGAAAAATCCTGCTGGAGCTGGCCTGCCTCGTCCAGGAGCCGTGGCTGGCGCAGACTGTGGAAACCATGAAGGAGAAAACCTTTGAAGTGCTGGGAGCAGTTCTGAGGGACTACGTGCCGAGCCTGACGGGCGAGATATTCACGGAGGAGGATAAGGAACTGAGCCAGCGCTATTTTGCCATCCTTGAGGCCGTGGCAAGCGGTAAAAGGACCTCCGGGGAGATAGCCTCCGAGCTGTTTTCAAGGGGGCTCATCGAAAAGAACTACCCCGGGGCGGTGAGTCAGTACCTGGAAACACTCGTGGACATGGGACTGCTCGAAAGGATGATCCTTTACGGGAAGCGGAGAAAGGGCTACCATTACAGGCATGTTTCGCCGGTCGTTGACTTTGCCTTCTACATGAACTCCAAATACGGGTTCTTCGAAACAGGACTGCCGGGGAGGAGCCTTTCCCAGCACCTCCGGGAGAAGATGCCCCTCTACATGGAAACCTTCTTCGAGAGGTTCCTCGCTAGGCAGTATGGCCTCCAACCTGTGAAAATAGCCCTCCCAGAGCTTGAAGTTGACATAGCCCTGAGAAAACACAAACACCTGAGCCTTGTCGGGGAAGTGAAGTGGAAAACCAGACTGACGAAAAAGGAACTGAAGTCTGTAGAGGACAAGCTGACTGGCCTCGACGCGGAGAGGAGGTTCCTGATAGTGCCCGACAGGTCCCTCCTCCCCCGAGAACCTGAAGACATCAATGTCTTAGACTGGAGGAACTTCGTGGAACTCTCCGGGGTGTAAATTACCCGCCTTTCTTTTCATTCCCGGAACATTTTGCACAGTTCTCATAGTACTCCCAACCATGGAAAATCTTATAAGGTCAAAGAACGTACTATTTTTGCCATACGCTGCCCTGTACGGGGGAGGGAAATGGTCAGGTTCCTAATAAGACTCCGTCCGGAGAATGAGCCGTTCCGGATACCCTTCAACCACCAGCACAGGCTCCAGGGTCTGGTATACAGGCGCATCCAGCGCGTGAACCCTGACCTCAGCCTAAGCCTCCACAATCCGAAGGTTCCGAAGCTCTTCACGTTTTCACTGTTCATGGCCGAGAAGAGAGAGCTGGCTGAGGACAAAAGCCATCTGCTCGGCTACGGCCACGGTTTCTTTTACTTCTCAACGGCCGTTCCAGAGATAGCGGAGGCGTTCATCAGCGGCCTGCTCCAGAGGCCGGAGGTAGAGCTCTGGGACGAGAGGTTCGTTGTGGAGGAGATCAAGGCGCTGGCAGAACCCGAAAGGCTGAGCGGAAGGAAGTTCGTGACCCTCTCACCGATAGCCGTGACAACCAAGAGAGTCCAGTTCGGAAAGCCGAGAACCTACGACCTCAGTCCAGCAGAGCCGGAGTTCTACGAGCTGATCAAAGAGAACCTGCGCGAGAAGTATGTTGTCCTGCACGGGAGCGAGCCGCCGGAAGAGTTCGAGATAAAGGTCCTCAACGCCAAGCCCAAGCGCTTCGAGGTCAAGCCCGGAATATTCCAGATCGCGTGGCATCTGGTGTTCCGCGCAAAGGGCGACGAGGGTCTGCTGAAGGTTGGCTACCAGGCCGGATTTGGAGAAAAGAACTCGATCGGGTTCGGGATGGTGAAGGTTGATGGAAAGAAGAATCGCCCAAAGAGTGATTCAGTCGGAGCTAAAAGAGAAATGTAACGAAGAAAAACCAAATCTGCTTGAGACATACAAGCTCATCAAGCATCTAGTCGGCGTGGAGTGATACAAACCTCTGGTGGTGTGGTTTTGAAGTGTTCAGTTATGACCAAACACACCCAGAAAGTGTTTCAGAAGGACATAAATAGAACTCAAGAAAGAAATCTTGTTTCCTGCTTTTAGCTGGCTTCCTTTTGTGTTTAGTTTTTTCTGAACATTTTGCAATTCCTATTAAACAAAAATTAAACGTAAACATTATATAGGAGTAATGTCTTTACTGATTGTGAGGTGGTTTCATGTCCGAGTATGAGGGAATAGTGAAAATGCTGAGGTTCTTCGTACAGACGAAGAACTTTAGCTACGTGGACAGGATTGGGAACGCCCTGAATCCTGAACCCGTGGAAGTGACGCTCCACGAGGCCCTGAGGGCCTTCAGGTCAGTACGAGAGAGCGCCCTTGTGGACAAGGAGGGTAGAAGGCATGTGGAGAAGGACGGGAAAAAGATCCCCGTTCCTGGCATACCTCCCGAGGAGGAAGTTAAGGCTTTTCTCAACGCCGTTCGCTCGGACATAGGGATTGCAAAGCGTGTTGCAACCCTCGCCCTTGCATACCCCTCAAAGAAAGAATCCGGAGGTGATGAGTGATGTTTTTGAGCGTCGGTGTTAGGTTTGAGGCCAACGTCGAGGCATTGAACATGGTGGAGACTGCCGGGAATTACGGCAAGCACAGGCGTGTTCCGTATCTCGTTGAGGAGGATGGAAAGCTCAAGACCGTCTACGTCCCGGCACTGAGCGGTGAGAGCCTTGCCCACGCGTACCAGGAGCACCTTGTGATGGAGGCCCTCTCCCTCAACCTCCCAGTATGTGAGGACTGCAAGAGACATGAGTTCTATAAGTCTATGGACGAGATTCATTTAGCGCCAAAGTTATTCCTGTCGGATACTGTGTTTGAAGAAGTTTTCCAGGATATCCCATCAATCACAACAGGAACGCTCAAACTCTTAGAAGAGGAGCTCCAGAAAGTAAAGAAAGGTAAAAATCCAAAGGAAGAGAGGATAAAACAACTTGAGAAGTACATTGAGCTGATTAGAAACTTCCGAGAATCTAGCAATCCCAGGGATCTCTTTGTTCAGAATAAATCTCTTGCTGCCCAACTCGTTGGAGACTTCATGATTAAAAAGAAGGTGCTGGATCTGAGTCCGTACAAAATAGAAGAAATCATTATCAAAAACTGTGTTATTGAGGATATTGGAGGGTTTATGTACGCTGCCTCTCCACCAGTCAGAAGAAGCTCCGCCTTCCAGGTCAGCTATGCCCTCCCTGTGAAGTCCGTCGCCCTCTTTGCAACCTCTGAACCCCAGCTACACGCAAGGCATGCCCAGATGGACGCCTCAAGCAAGAAGGGCAACGCCTCAGAGCAGATGATCTACTACGTTGAAACCGGCACGGCGCTCTATGGATTCACTTTCAACCTCGACCTCAACGCCATAGGTGTCAGCGCTATAACCTCTGAGTCGATACTCGACAAGGATGAGATAAAGTCTAGGCGTGAGGCTGCTTTGAAGGCTCTGTTCAGAATGCTTTCCTCGGCCCAGTTCGGTGCCAAGCTGTCCCGCTTCTTCCCGGTCGGCGGCATAACTGAGGTAGCAGTGGCCGTTACAGAGCACCCCTTTGTTGTGACATCTCCAATTTACGATGACTACATTGCCAGAACTGAGAAGAGGTTAAAGGTACTAAAGAGCCTCGGAGAGAAGTACCTCTTCACCGTCGCCACAGGCGAGAAGGTCCCCGAGGAGGCACTGAATGAAGCGATGAATTACCTCCGGGAACAGGGAGCCTTCTGAGGTGGTTCCCTTGACTTTCTTTTTAAAGGTCACACTGAGGCCAACAGGAGTCATTGCACTTCGTGCCCTTCCGCAGAGCAAGATGAGAACTGCATTGCGCTACGTCCCACCAACGACCATAGTTGGGGCTATAGCATATCCACTCCTTCACATTGCGGGGAATAGAGCCGAGACTGTCTATGACAAAAAAAAGTTCAAAAGCGCCGCGGAGGAGGTCTTGAATCTCTTTGACTGGGTGACGGTGAAAACCACCGGAAAACCGAGGCTCTACGGAGCACTGTTGAAGATTAACACCGTCTACCGCGGAAAGGTACAGAGTGCGGTCACATCATTCCCCTTCGCCGTGATGTACGGTACAAACGACGCTACCATAACCGCAGTCTATCTCATCAATGAAGAAGAGCTCGCAGGGAGCACTTATCGCCTAGAAGATATCAAAAGGGCTGCGTGGGGTATAACGAGACTTGGCTCAAGGGAATCAGTCGTCAGCGTGGAGGACGTTGAAACAGGTCGCACTGACATAGTAGAGACAGATGTTACAGAGACACCCTACGCGTTCCTATTCAAAGGGCTCGAGGTCAGCGGAAAAGGCACGCTCCAGTCGGTGGTGGACTGGCGCTCCGGGATTGGGGACTACTCAAAGGCAGAGAGAATGGTGATGTTTTATCCCGAAGAGAGCGTCAGGGTTCAGGGACGGCTTAGGATTGCGAGGGTCGGTGAGGAGGTGATTGTCCTTGCTCCTTGAGGCCATGGCGATATACCCCTACGAGGGTCTCACAAGGGAACTGCTCTCGCTCGGATTGTCTTGGGTGGCGATAAACTCTGGGCTTGAACCCGACGCCGAAGAGCTGGCAGATTCCCTTGAGGGTGCCCTTCGCTCCCTTAGGGATAGAGCTAAGGCACATACCTCTAAAATGGGAAGGAACGACAGGAGCTCCTTTGACAAAGTTCTAAATACATGGTTCAACAGGAGCGCTCCTGAAACCTATGGTGAGCTGTTCGAGCTGGTTATCGAGGAGACCGTGAGGCTCATCAGGGAGGGGGTCATTGATCCGAGAGCATCATTGACGATGGTTAGAGTAGATAAAGATGGCACGTATCTTGGCGTCGAATACGATGGCGAAACGTCAAAAATACCTGGAAAAAAACCCAAGGCAGATCATTACGCAATACTGCCGGCTATAATCAAACAACCTGAATACTACGAGCGCCAGAGTGGTTTCTTAACTCCAACTACCGGCCAGAAAGCCCAGATACGCCTCGACCCCTTATGGTTCTCCATCGTTGCGCTGGGGTTCTTCACGGGATTCGCGGGCTTCATTGGAGGCAAGTACTACCTCATGACAAAGCCTGGAGTAGAGGGCCTCTGGCCATATGATGTTGAGGATGTCATTGTAAATGGTCTGCTCCCTCTAACAGAGGCAGGAACCTCTGGCAGGATCTCTCTGAGCACAGAGGAACTCTACGAGATGAAGCTGGCGATGAAGCTCGCCGAGGAGAACAGAATAGTTCCTGAGGAAGTTTATCCCCTTACCCTCCATCTGATTAGTCTTGAGGGACAGGTTTATACGGAACTCAAAACTCTCCAGCTCGATCTATCGGGTCTTAGCAAGTACTTAAACACCTACGTGGGACGCATAAGGGCCCTGAGCACCAGCGGACTGCAGATGACTGTGGAACTGAAAGAAGGAAAAGTAACCGTTCACAAGTACCCCTTGTGGGCGCTCGTGGACATCGCCGAGAAGGAACTTGGCAGGGGCGTGAACGGTGATGGGGAGATGCTGGCTTACATCTTCGTCAAAGACATTTACAGGGCCATCAACAGTGGGAATGAAAGACTCATCGAGGACTCAGTATTCAGACTCTTCCGCCAGGGAAGGGCGCTGCTTGAGGGGAGTGGACGAGCAAGTGGAGAGCTGAGAAAGGTATTGAAGGCCACCATGTGGAGGGAACACCTGGAGGTGCTTCTGTGAGGGCCTACACAGAAGCCGTCAAAAGGCTCGCGAGGGCAAAGGGCTTCGTACCCGAGAGAAGACCCCTTCTGGAGGAGGCGTTTGACTTTTTAACCTCCTCCCCCAGGCCTTTCCTTATCCTAAACGCCCCAACCGGCTACGGCAAAACGCTCCTAAGTTTTGCTCTTGCCATGCATTCCCTGAACGATGCTTCCGTATTTGACAGGGTTATCCATGTTCTCCCGATGAGGTCAATCATAGATGATGTTCAGAAGACAGCGGAGGAAGCATTTGGATTCTCACGAACCAAAATGATGGGATCGAGCGGTGAATTCATGCACCTCTTCCCCTTGAACGTGACTACCGCCGATACTTTCACGTGGGATCTACTGAAACTCAACACCAAAAAGAGGCACATGGTGAAGGCAAGAAAGGAGTTCGGCTATGATTATCTGACCCAGGCTTCAATCCTCACATCACTCGTCATATTCGACGAGGCCCACTTCCTTCTTGAGGACGAGTCAATGGCAACTGCCTTCGACGCTGTAATTGAGTTCCTGACTTCGCAGGGTGTTCCGGTTGTGGTTATGACTGCAACCCTCTCCCGTGGCCACGTCAAGTTCTTTGAGAGGTACGCGATGAAAAACAGATACGATTTCAGAGTCCTCTTGCCTGATAACAACGATCCATTCGTGAATAGGGAGCTTGGAAAGGACATCTCGATTGGGTTCAGAAAAGGAAATCCCCTGAACTTTGTTGAACCCGGAAAAAGAAACGCCGTCATAGTGAATACTGTGGAACGGGCCGTTGAGTTATACAACCGGGCTATCTCAAACTCCCACCTCAGATTTGAGCGCGAGGAAGTAATTCTAATCCATGGAAGAATGACCCCAAGCCACAAGAGAAGGCTTATAGAGCGTCTTCGGGAGCTGAAAAAGAGGAAGTTTCTTCTAATAGGGACCCAGGCAGTTGAAGCGGGAGTCGATTTCTCGGCTGATATTATGATAACCGATGGGGCGCCGATTAACTCCCTTCTCCAGCGCTTTGGAAGACTTGCCCGCCACGCGGGTGATAAAGAAGGCAGGGCAATAGTAATTGAAGACGCACCAACGGGACCGTATCCACAGGAAGAAGTGAAGCAGACCATATATCGTCTCAAGGAAAGTGAGATTCATCCGCGCGTTCCTTCAACGTATGCAGAGATAGTGACGGAAGTCCATGGGTCAAGTGCCAGCTCAGTTAAACGGTTCATTAATCAAAGTCTGAAGGGAAAGCTCGTCCGGCTCATGGCTGACCCATCCAAGAGGGCCACTCACGTTCTTGGGGAGGTTGAAAGACTTGTGTCCAGAGGCACTCCGATTATGAGAGGCTTTCTCGTACCCATCTCTGTTGGAAGCGAAGTAGTGCTCGTAAGTCCGAAGAAGCTCTTCGAGCTTTATTCCAACAAGCTCATTGAAGTGAGAGGCATTAGTTTCGAATTCAAGGAGCTTGGCGATGCTTACCGCGTTGCAAAGGCGATTGCACTCGGCAAGAAAGTTGAGATAGTTTATACCGGAGACTACGACAAGGAGCGTGGTATCTTATGATTCCCTGCGCTTATTTTATGGGTGGAGAGTGCGTTGAAACTATGGAAGACCACATCAGGAGGGGTCTTGAGCTACTAGAGCGACTTTATCTCGAGAGGAATTATGATTCCTTCCTGGGAAGGTTAACGGGCGTCGAACCCGAAGTCGCAGGCAACATTTTGAGAAAGGCCTATGTCCTCCACGACGTCGGAAAGTGTCTCGAAGTGTTTCAAAAAAGAAGGGCAAAATTTGGCTTTCATTGGTTCTATTCGTATCTGGTAGCGAGAACAACTCTTGGTAGGTTTGGAGAGACCGGAGAAATTGCCTCTGTTGCAATTTTACTACATCACCATGACTGGATACTCCGTAAAAGTCCACCAAAGCCAGAGAATTCCAAGCTCTGTAAAGGATGCCTTCATCTGCTCGAAAACATCACTATGGAGAAGCTTTCTCGCGAAATTCCTTGGGTCGAACCACAAGCTGCTTACTCAGAAGCAGAAAGTGTATTCAGAAAGAATACTCGGGCCGTTTACGCCTTTCTCCTGCCAATTGTCTTGGCTGATAACTACGCCGCGGCCTGCAACAGGGATGGAGCAGGAAGTATGCTTGGAAAAGAAATCTTAGAAACCTTGGAGGTAAGGGGGTGGGATCTTGCTGGTTGTCTTCCCAGTAGGCTTTGATGAGAAGTTCATAGTCCGGGCTTTAATGAGGAAACGGGAAGGGATAGACGGCCTAGAACACAGAGACCGGTTGATGGCTATTCTTCCAGAAAATTATGAGATGGAGAGAAAAACGGTGAATGCCCTGGAGGCCATAGAGAGCATAGCATCTCCAATAGTTGGAAAAGAAAACATCATACGCCTTGAGGTTCCCATGAAAAGCGAGGAGATAGTATTGGCAATAAAGAGAGGGATTGAGGAAAATCTGACCTCCGATCGGATTGTCCTTGCCGTTCTGTCTGGAGGAATGAGACCGCTTCTTGTGGGAACATTGCTTGCCCTTTTGGGACTCAAGGACGTCAGAGTCATAGTTGAAAGCGACTTTGAAAACCTCTCCGGTCACATCTCCCTCGAACTTGGCCCCTTCCTTGCCCCCAAAACCAGGAGATGGGAGTTAATACTCTGCGGCCTCCATGAAGAGAAGAGCGTCAGAACCATAGCAGAAGAGCTCGGTGTTTCACCCGCTACTATAAGCAACGAGCTGAAGAAAATGAGTCAATATCATCTCGTGGAGAACGAACGGCCTGATGGGAGGGCTCCAAGATATCACATTACCCGGGCGGGGACCATTTACCTGAAGCTCATGGAGGGCAAGTGCGATGAGACTTGAACTCCTTCTCCGCTTCGAGGAACCTTTCATTATCCCCTACAACTACCCTCATCCACTCTACTCATTTATTATTCACGCCATAGAGTTCGGGGACCCAAGGATAGCAAGGCGCATCCACAACAACAAGAAGGACATCAAGTTCGTTGCCTCCCGTATGTTTCCCGTCGGAGACCGTGAGAAAATAGAAAACGGCCTGCTCGTGAGGTCTGGTGAGGTGGAGCTTTTTGTCAGTTCTCCAGCATGGCCAGTTCTTGAGGCCCTCATCAACGGGCTCGCCTTGGGCAGGAGACGGCTCCACATACTTGGAAAACGCCTTCTCGACGCGGAGGTTGAACATGTAGAAACACCCGAGCGCCTCTCTGGAAGGAAGCTCACAACCCTCTCGCCCGTGAACGTTTACCACAACAATCCACCAAACGGTTTCAGGCAGTGGGACTTATCCCCTGCAGGCCAGCCCAACAGCCCTTTCGAGAACGAGCCCGAAGTGTGGAAGGAACTCGTATTCGAAAATCTCAAGGCCAAATATCTAATGGTTTATGGTGGATCTTACGAAGGAGACTTTGAGATTAAGATCCTGACAAAAATGCCAAAAAGCAAAAGATTTTTCATCAAAAGGGACGAGAAAACAGGAAAGCCCATTTATGCCCGTGCCTGGGAGTTCCACTTCAAAATGTGGGGAGAAGAGGAGTTTCTGCGTGTTGCCTACGACCTTGGGATTGGAATGAGAAATCCCCATGGGTTCGGAATGGTGGGGATCTATGGTCACAGAAACCCAAAAAAGGGGACTTTCTGATTTTGGGTTTTCCTCTCCAATCCGAGGTACTGATATAAACTACCTATTCATATGCCCAACTAAACTCTGGTATTTCTCCCACGGGATCACGATGGAGCACGAAAGCGAACTTGTTGATATGGGCAAGTTCATCCACGAGCAACGCTATGGGCGTGAAGAGAAGGAAGTCTGGATTGGAGGTATTAAGATAGACTTCGTCCGTAATGGGGACATTTTAGAGGTTCATGAGGTTAAAAAGAGTAAGGCCATGGAAAAAGCCCACCGAATGCAGCTGTTGTATGTGCTATATTACCTAAGGAGCCGTGGAATAGAAGCAAAAGGGTTTCTTCATTACCCGGACTTAAATGAGGTCATAGAAGTAAAACTTGATGGGCACGAAGATGAAATCGAGGATGCCATAAATCAGGTGCAGGAGATAAAGAAACTCCCGTTTCCACCAAGAGCAGGGCTCAAACCAATATGCAAAAAATGCGCTTACTATGAGCTTTGTTGGGCGTGAGGTGATGATATGAGGAAACATTCCAAAACAGTCCTTTCGGATGGGACGCTGAGGAAGAGAGAAGGTACATTATACCTGGAAAACAGAAAAGGAAAACTCCCCCTGCCCATAGAAGAAGTTTACGACATCTACATCTACGGCCACGTGAACATAACCTCACAGGCGCTCCATTTTCTCGCTCAGAAGGGCATAGCGGTTCACTTCTTCAACCACTACGGCTACTACGACGGGAGCTTTTACCCAAAGGAGAAGCTTCACTCCGGGGACTTGGTCATCAGGCAGGCTCAGCACTACCTCGACCGGGAGAAGCGCCTTGAGCTGGCGAGACTCTTCGTCAGAGGCTCGGCCCTCAACATGGAGAAAAACCTGAAGCGCTGGAAGGTTGCCGATGGCTTCTCTGACATGTTAGGGGAGCTGTTTGGAGAGCTTGAAGATGCCCGCAGGATAACCGAGGTAATGAACATCGAGGCCAGGATAAGGCAGGAGTACTACGCCCGCTGGGACGAGCACCTGCCGGCGGGCTTCAAGATAGTCAAGCGCACACGCAGACCGCCGGAGAACGAAATGAACGCCCTCATAAGCTTTCTGAATTCGAGGCTTTATGCGACAATCGTGAGCGAGCTGTACAACACCCAGTTAGTTCCAACTGTCAGCTACCTCCACGAGCCAGGCGAAAGGAGGTTCTCCCTCGCCCTCGACCTGAGCGAGATATTTAAGCCAATTATAGCCGACAGAATCGCCAACAGGCTTGTGAAGCAGGGAGTCATCAAGAAAGAACATTTCAGGGAAGACCTCGACGGAATTCTGCTCACGAAGGAGGGAATGAGGAAGGTGGTTGATGCATACAACGCGGAGATGAGAAAGAGTGTGAGGCATCCCGGCCTTAAGAAAAACGTGACGAAGCAGAGGTTAATACGGCTCGAAGCCTACAAGCTCATGCGTCATTTCGTTGGAAGCAGCAGATACGAGCCGCTGGTGGCGTGGTTCTGAGGTGAAGGGTATGGAATATCCAGATGAGATTTCGGAATTTAACGAGCGCATAAAGAGCGCCGTCTCGGGAAAACCGCCGCTGGAAAGAAGGATATGGGTGACATCTCTAAGCCACTGCCTGAGGAGGACTGCCCTTTCCATTTATCTCAACACGTATAATCCTTCGAGGAGCTGGGAGGCCAGAATAGGCTCTGCACTCCATGGATGGCTCGGGGAGGTTGTAAAAGGGGCAGAGTTTGAGGTGCCGGTGGAGTACGAGCTCGGAAACGGTTGGGCTCTCGTTGGAAAGGTGGATGCCGTCAAGGGCGACTACGTTCTGGAGTTCAAGTTCAAGGGTTTTGAGAGAAAGGGGCGTACCGAAAATAGGTCAAAGGACAACAAAAACCGGGATCTTGAGCATGCTGAGCCGCTGAAGGAATGGGTGGAGCAGCTCAACGCTTATCTTGGGATGCTGGGAAAGGAGAAGGGCTACATATACCTCTTCGACAGGAACGGCCTTGAATTCAGGGTATTTCCCGTGGATTTTGATGATAGACTGTTTAAAAGGTTCATAAGGCGGGCTGAGAGGGTTATTGAGGCCGTGGAAGACCTCGAAGATGGAAAGTTCCCAAAATGGATAAAGACTGTCGGAAACAAGAGATGGGTGTGCAACTCCTGCGTATTCCGACCAATATGCGCCAGCATTGACATGGAGTGGCTCAAACCTAAATGACGTCGCTCATCGGATTCTTTTCCATCCCCATTATTTCCCTGGAGGGTCTGGAACGGAGCTTGTATATGATGATCGAATCCTCGTTCTCATCTATGATTTCCCGGAGGGTGGCCTTTATCCTCTCGAACTCGGCCCTGGTAATTTCCCCCTCAAAGACGCTGTTCTGGACCCAGTGAAGATGCTGGCGCAGGAACTTCTTGACCCTGTTTACCCTCCCGACGGCCACGTCGTAGACGACGACCACGTACATCCTCTCACCGAATGCAGTACTAAAAAAGACTTTTAGGGATTGCGATTGTGCGGTATCACGTTTAAATGTCTAAAATACACTAAAAATCCTGATCAGGGAAGCATATTCAAAAATACCAGCCGATTAGTCCGGGGAAAGTCTTAAATAACATCACGTTAGTATGTACCATTCTGTTACTTGTTTTAGCTATAATATAACGAAATTCTTTCGGAACATGCGACAAAACCACAGACTCCCTTAAACACAGCTATACCTGGATAAAACAGGATATTTGGCTGATTAAAGCAGGATAATCGCTGATTTGAGCTGGTAAGCCTATGAAAAAGCTCAGGAACTCACGAGCGTACAGAGAGATCCTCCCAAACGAACCCATGTTCTCCCTCAAGAGGGCATAGAGCTCTGAATGGGGCCCAGCCTAAAGGCCGCGGAGGGCTTCCCAAAGTTCCCTCCAAAGAAAGGCTTATAAAAATAAACACATCCTATTCCTCTATAGGGCAAAAGAAAGCAAAAACCGCCCTGTTGCAATAAGACTCTAGGAGAATTGAAACTATTATGCTCGTAGCGTCTGTCTTCCCTATGGTCACCGTTGCAATAAGACTCTAGGAGAATTGAAACGCATAGGTCACCATCTCCTCAAACTTGCTCAGGGTCGTTGCAATAAGACTCTAGGAGAATTGAAACTTAAACCACCCCCAGGACAGCTTTAAGGTCCTCAATTCGTTGCAATAAGACTCTAGGAGAATTGAAACTACTGACGTTGACCCGGAGAAGGTTGTTTACATCCCGTTGCAATAAGACTCTAGGAGAATTGAAACATCAAAGGGGGCTGGGAGGATACCATCTGTCGCGCCAGTTGCAATAAGACTCTAGGAGAATTGAAACGTTGGCTTCGCCCTGGCCATGATGGGAGTTGTCGGCGCGTTGCAATAAGACTCTAGGAGAATTGAAACGTGAGCTCCGGCGGGATTTTGGACAACCGTTCATTTTGTGTTGCAATAAGACTCTAGGAGAATTGAAACCTCGTTAGCCTGGGCTACTATCTGTTCCCGGTCAGCCTGTTGCAATAAGACTCTAGGAG